>JAATGX010000198.1 GCA_015688915.1 Desulfuromonadales bacterium | reverse complement strand
GTGCTTCAGTCCGGCTGTCTTGTCCGCGCATAATTTTCCTCAAGGATTACGAAGTATTATGCGCAAAAATGTATCATAAATCAGCAAAAACAGCTAGTTAAAATTCAACAACCTGCTAGCCCTCCCCCGCCAGGAGAGAGGGGATGTTCATTTTATCCCAAGGAGGCCTCCCCATGAAAGCCGTCATCATGGCCGGCGGGTTCGGAACCCGCATCCAGCCGCTCACCAGCAGCATGCCCAAGCCGATGATCCCGCTCTTCAACCGCCCGATCATGCTTCATATCGTGGAACTGCTCAAGAAGCACGATATCACCGACCTGGTGATGCTGCTCTATCACCAGCCCGAGGTGATCAAGAAGTTCTTCCGCGACGGTGCCGATTTCGGGGTCAAGATCACCTATGTCACCCCCTTGCAGGACATGGGCACGGCCGGGGCGGTCAAGGCGGCGGAAAAGTACCTGGACGAGCGTTTCCTGGTTATCAGCGGTGACCTGCTGACCGACTTCAACCTCAAGAAGGTCATGGATTTCCACACCGACAACAAGGCCACGGCCACCATCACCCTGACTTCGGTCAAGGACCCGCTCCAGTTCGGGGTGGTGATCACGGACAAGGCGAAGCGCATCACCCAGTTCCTGGAAAAGCCGGGGTGGGGCGAGGTGATCTCCGACACCATCAACACCGGCATCTACGTGTTGGAGCCGGAAGTGCTCTCCTACATCCCGGCCGGGGAGAATTTCGATTTTTCCCAGGACCTGTTTCCCCAGATGCTGGCCAAGAAGGACGCCCTGTTCGGTTTCCCGGCCAAGGGGTACTGGCGCGACATCGGCAACACCGATTCCTATCGCGAGGCCTACCACGACATCTTCAAGGGGAAGGTCAATCTGAAGATCGACGAGCCCAAGCAGGATTACGTGGGCAAGGACCTGCGCATCGGGGCCGAGGTCAACCTGGAGAACGCCTCGGGCCTGGAAGGGACGGTGGTGATCGGCGACAACACCCAGATCCTGGGTAACGTGCAGATCAAGGATTCGGTCATCGGCCGCAACTGCACCATCGAGCCGGGGGTCAAGCTCAGCCGCTGCGTGATCTGGAACAACGCCTACGTCAAGAAGGGGGCCAGGATCACCGACAGCGTGATCTGCTCCAACGTGCGCGTCGGGCAGGTGGCGGTGCTCGAGGAAGGGGTCATCGTGGCTGACGACACCTCCATCGGCGACGAGACGGTCATCAAGAGCGATGTCAAGGTTTGGCCGCGCAAGGTGATCGAGGCCGGCTCCACGGTGACGGCCAACCTGATCTGGGGTGAAAAGTGGAAAAAGACGCTTTTTGAGGGGGCCATCATCAAGGGGCTCTCCAATGTCGAACTGACCCCGGAATTCGTGGCCAAGCTGGGGTGCGCCTACGGCACCTCGCTCCCCAAAGGAAGCTTCGTGCTGGGCGGCCGCGATTCCAACCTGGCCTCGCGCATGCTCAAACGCTGCTTTGTGGGGGGTATCCTCTCGGCCGGGGTCAATGTGCGCGACATGAAGATGACCTCCCTGCCCATCGTGCGTTACAAGCTGAAGACCTTCGGCGAGGTGGGGGGGTTCCACTTCCGCCAGGCGCAGGACGATCCGGCCATGCTGGAGATCGTCTTTCTGGACGGCGACGGGCTGGATTTTTCCAGCGGCATGGGCAAGAACGTGGAGCGGATCTACTACAAGGAAAACTTCCGCCGCGCCCACCACACCGAGCCGGGCGCCATCACCGACATCAACAACGTGGTGGAGTTTTACCGCGAGGGGTTCCTCCGGGCCATCGACAAGGAGATCGTCAAGAAGGGCGCCTGGACGGTGGTGGTGGATTTCAACTTTTCCACGGCCAGCCAGATCCTCCCCCTGGTCCTCAGCGAACTGGGGTGCAGCGTGATCGCGCTGAACGCCTATGTGGACGAGGGGCGCGGGACCAAACGGGAGATGGACAAGGAGTCGGCCCTGGGGCAACTCTCCAAGATCGTCGGTTCCCTGGGCGCCCAGGCCGGGTTCTGGCTCGATCCCACGGCTGAATCCGTCACGCTGCTGGACGAAAACGGCGCTATCCTGGACGGGGTGGCACTGCTCTCGCTGGTGTCCTTCCTGACCATCTCGGGTGGCCAGAAGGGGGTAATCACCGTGCCGGTGCAGGCCCCCTCCACCATCGAGCTGATGGCCAACCAGAAACGCTGCCAGGTGACCCGCACCAAGAGCAGCGACCGGGCCATGCTGGAGGCGGCCGGTTCTTCCGAGGTCATCCTGGCCGGCACCACCGACGGCCGGTTCGCCTTTCCCCGTTTCCAGGCATCCTTCGACGGCATGTTCGCCATTGCCAAGCTGGTGGAACTGGGCGCCGCCAGCGGCATCCCCTTCTCCAAGGTCCTGGCCGAGATCCCGAGCCGGGCCTTCCTCCAGACCAGCGTCTCCTGCCCCTGGGAGATGAAGGGGGGGATCATGCGCCGCATGAGCGAGGACAGCCTGGAGAAGGAGGCCACCTTCATCGACGGCATCAAGGTGCAGTTCGACGACGAGTGGGTCCTGGTGTTGCCCGACCAGTACAACCCCTACGTGCACATCGTGGCCGAGGCCAAGGATCAGAAGGCGGCCCAGAAGCTCTTGACCGAGTATCAGAAAAAGGTGGAGGGGTGGAAGCGGGAGTTGGAGTGAGTACTTATTTTCCTCTGGCTTTGAAATTGAAATACGGCCCCAATTCGTAATTTTTGTCGCGGATTGGGGTCGTGTGATAATCAGAGTTGTTGAGGTAGACATGAGTTTTCCATCTAACATAAAGGGCTTCATGAAGGACTGCATCCTTTCGGTACTCTGGCCAAAACAGGACATCTACACTTTTTTGAGTGATCATGGATGCACGAGTTCCGATCTGAAGATTATTGCTCAGTTCATTTATGTGCATCCTATTTCGGGTGTGGTTAAAGGATAAAAAGTATGAGCAAAGACCTGACCAATTCCGCCCTAGACCGGCAAAACATACTCAACAACCCCTATGCGGTTTTTAAGGTAGAGGAACATCTGGCGTTAGGTGGACTGACTTTTGAGGGCGAGACGGTTTTTACCAAGTCGCAAGTAGCTGAATTACTGGAGGTAGACGACCGTACCATCGAACGCTACTTGGCAAGCAATGGCGAAGAACTCAAACAGAACGGATATCGGCTCCTCAAAGGCAATGCCCTGAAAGACTTCAAGAAATTGTATGTCTCCGACATCCATGTCGGAGACAAGGCACCAACCGCCGGTATTTTTTCTTTTAGAGCCGTACTCAATCTGTCCATGCTGCTGACGGAAAGTGATAAAGCAAAGGCCATTCGCAGCCGGATTCTCGATATTGTTATTGATGTCGTTGCGGAGCGAAGCGGCGGCCACACCAAATACATCAATCAGCGAGATCATGACTATCTTCCGGCAGCTTACCAGGAGTTCAGCTATCGTAAAGTGTTTACCAGTGCGCTGAGCAACTATCTGGAAATGGGTGATATTAAATACAGCATCTACACCGACAAAATCTACCAAGCCATTTTTCGGGAAAAGGCAAAAGAGTACAAACAAATCCTTAACCTTGCCCAAAAAGACAATCTGCGGGAAACCCTGTACGCCGAGGTGTTGCGGGCAATCGCCGGGTTTGAAAATGGTCTGGCCGCAGAGATGGAGACATTTTATGAACAGAACCAACGTAAACTGGTGCCCCGTGAGCTGAACGCAATGATTGATCGGGCGGAAGTCAATCCATATCTGCGGCCCCTGATTGATGATGCGCGCACCAGGATGGCGAGTCGTGATTTATGCTTTCGGGATGCACTGCATCTCGCTTTGGAATCATATGTGCAAACTGTACCGGAAGCTGATTTTGAGCGCTTTTTGGGAGAAACGAGTCAGACTTTAGAGGAACGCCTCAATGACCCTGAAACGTTGGCCGTCTTCAAGCGCCTGAAGGATCGTTGATATGGACGAGTTGAAAACGTTATATTTCGACTTGGCTCACGCAGTCCGCGAACACGACTGGCTAATTGAACACTCGGGTGGGTTACCGGGGATGAGAGAAATTGGTTATTTAGAGAGCACGTTGGATCACATTCAGAACGACCTCTATTACCCAGAATTCCATGAAAAGTTGACTCAGTTAGTTTTCGCCATTAATAAGTTCCATGCTTTTAACGATGGCAACAAACGCACTAGCATCGCCTTAGGGGCGTTTTTCCTGGAATTGAACGGTTACGATTACTGTGTGAAAAAATTTGTTCTGGAAATGGAAAATATCTCGGTATGGTTAGCTGAAGGAAAGATAAGTAAGGAATTGCTGGGAGAGATAATAGTGTCGTTGATAAATGATGAGGACTATCCAGAGCCATTGAAGGTTTTGTTATTAGAGGCAATCTCCAGTTAGAAGCCAAATGGCAGATATAGAACCTTGTAACCGCCGCAAACAGGCAGAGTTTCTGATTTATCGCTTCTGCGACTGGTCGCTGATATAGGAAATCGGGGTGCAGAATACTAGAATTCGTGATATGGTCCTGCCCCATCTGAACAACTTCCCCGGTGTGCAGCGGCCAATCGTCAACATTCGATCTGAATGGTATTATTACCAACGAGGTGTGAACCATGATCGAGTTTGCACAGGACAATCTGCTCAAGGCTGATGCTGAGGCGCTGGTTAATACGGTGCGTCCTATGATTGAACGGGCATTCGCAGAGCAATGGATGAAGATTCCGCGATTAGTTCCGTACAACAGTGGAGTACCCGCAAGATGAGGATGTTCAGGCCGCAGCACATACGTATCGCATGGCAACGGCTTGTGCAACGTGGTTGGCTGGATTTGCCGAATCAACTGATGTTGTCAGCCCGAGGCTAACATGCCCACAACCCCTCTTGACGTGGTCATCGTATGGCACATGCACCAGCCGTACTACAAGGACCCGCTGAAAAACGAATACGCGCTCCCGTGGACCTACCTGCACGGCATCAAGGACTATTTCGACATGCCGGCCATCGTGGAGGACACCCCTGGCGCCAAGGCGGTGTTCAACCTGGTGCCCTCCCTGATCGAACAACTCCTGGACTATGCCGCTGGAACCGCCGTGGATCCGTTCCTGGAAAAGGGCAAGGCCGCCCCGGCGGACCTGGGGGAGGACGACCGCATCTTCCTGTTGGAGAACTTCTTCTCGGCCAACCGGCAGCGGATGATCGAGCCCTCCCGGCGCTACCTGGAACTGCTCTACATGGCCGGCGAGGGGAAGCCGGGCAGCGCCCGGGACCGGGTGCGGCACTTCACCGACCAGGACCTCTTGGACCTGCAGGTCTGGTTCTTCCTCTCCTGGACCGGTGAGGCAGCCCGGCGGCGCTTCCCGTTTTTCGCGGAAATGGTGGCCAAGGGAGAGGACTTTACCCCTGCCGAAAAAAAGCTGCTCTTTGTGACCCAGCAGGAGGTGTTGCAGTCCATCATCCCGCTTTACAAGCGGCTCCACGAGGAAAAACGCGTCGAGCTGTCCGTCTCCCCCTATTATCACCCCATCCTGCCGCTCTTGTGCGATACCCGTATCGCCCGGACAGCCATGCCGCGTGTGGCGTTGCCGACCGAGCGTTTCCAGCATCCCGAAGATGCCCGCGCCCAAATCCGGCGGGGACTGGCCTACTTCGAAAAGGTTTTCGGTTTTGTTCCCAACGGCTTGTGGCCGTCTGTGGTATCGGTCTGCACCGAGGTGATGGAGATCATCGCCGATTGCGGCATCGGCTGGATCGCCACGGATGAGGAGATCCTGGCCAAGAGCATGGATGGCGGCCTGGGCGACCACAAGGAACGGCTTTACCGCCCCTGGCGCTTCTCCTGCCGGCACGGCGAGGTGGGGGCCTTTTTCCGTGATCACCAGCTCTCCGACCTGGTCGGTTTCACCTATTCCCAATGGGACGCCGGCCGGGCGACGGCCGACTTCTGCGGCCGGCTGCACGCCATCAGGAACCGTCTTGGCGGCGAAGGACGGGTGATACCGATCATCCTGGATGGCGAAAACGCCTGGGAATACTACCCCAACAACGCCTACGACTTCCTCGGCGGGATGTACCGCGGCATCGCCCATTCCCCTGACCTGAACCTGACCCTCTGTTCCGACGTCCTGGCCCATACCCATTTTGACGGCCGGTTGCACGGCATCCATCCCGGCTCGTGGATCAACGCCAACTACGGCATCTGGATCGGCCATCCCGAGGAGAACCTGGCCTGGGATCTGGTGGCCCGGGCGCGGGCGGCTGCGGTTGCCCGCAACCCGGCCGTGGCGGCCATCCTGGCGGGGGAGCAGACGGGCGACGGGGGCGATGAAACGGCGGAGATGATCTGCCGTTCACTCTACGCCGCCGAAGGGAGCGATTGGTTCTGGTGGTACGGCGACGACCATTTCTCGCCCCACAGCGACCGTTTCGACCGGCTCTTCCGCCAGCACCTGACCAACGTCTACCGCCTGCTGGGGCTGGATGTACCGCGGGAACTGCTGGAACCGATCAAGAAGAAGAACCCGGCGGGCCTGATCCGCGAACCGGCGGCCTTCATCGATCCGGAGATCGATGGCCGGATCAGCGACTACTTCGAATGGCTGGCGGCCGGATTGTACGACCTGACCCGCCAGGGCTCGGCCATGCATTCCTCGGACCGCATGCTGCAAAGCTTCTACTACGGTTACAACAAACAATCGGCCTTTTTCCGCATCGACGGCATCCAGGAGCTTGCGCGCCTGCTCAGGGAGATGGACGTGCTCAACCTGCACCTGATCTGCGACCGGGAATACCGCCTGCCGCTCCAGATGCGCAGTGACGAGGGGTTGTTGCAGGTCAAGGAGAACAACGTCTGGGTGCCGACCCGCGGCCACAGCCACTGGAAGATCGCCAGGACCTGCGAGGTCAGCATTCCGCTGGACGCCTTGCGGCTGGCCCCCAAGAGCAAGCTGTTCGCGTATATAACCCTGGTGCGGGATAACGAGGAGATAGGCAGGTGGCCGTCGGACGCGCCGTTGATGCTGTATTATGAAGGGCCGGACATCGAACTGGATAATTGGCTGATTTAAATTGGGACTGGGGATTAGGGACTGGTAAAAGACGTTGCCAATCACTAGTCCCCAGTCCCTGGTCCCTGATTCCCCTTGGAGGAAAAATGTCAGAACTTCGCTGGGACCCGATAAAGCTGTACTGGGTGATCATCGCCACGGAGCGCGGCCGCCGGCCGCGCGACTTCCAGGTGGAGGAAGAACGCACCAACGTGACCGCCTGCCCCTTCTGTTACGGCAACGAGGACAAGACCCCGCCGGAGATCTTCGCCATCCGCTCCAGCGGCATGCCCAACACCGCCACCTGGCAGGTGCGGGTGATCCCCAACAAATACCCGGCCCTCCGGGTCGAAGGGGAGTTGAACAATCGCGGTCACGGACTGTACGACGTGATGAACGGCATCGGCGCCCACGAGGTGATCATCGAAACCCCTGACCACGACCGTTCACTGGCCGATCTGACGCCCGGCGAGATCACCGGGGTGCTGATCGCCTACCGTTCCCGTTACCTTGACCTGCGCAAGGATTTCCGCTTCCGCTACATGGTGCTGTTCAAAAACCACGGCACCCGCGCCGGCGCGACCCTGCACCACTCCCACAGCCAGTTGATCGCCGTGCCGCTCCTGCCGCCGGTGGCCACCACCCAGCTCAAGGTGGCTCGCAACTATTTCAACACCAAGGAACGTTGCATCTTCTGCGACCTGATCGAATCCGAACTGAAAAGCGGTGAGCGTGTGGTGAGGGAATTCGCCAACTACGTCATCCTGACCCCCTATGCCTCCTGTTCTCCCTTCGAGCTCAGGCTCTATCCCAAGCGGCACAGCCATGACTTTGCCCTGATGAACGACGCCCAACTGGCTGAACTGGCGGTTGCCATGAAGGATATGCTGCTCAGGGTGAAGACGGTCCTGCGCGATGCCCCGTACAACTTCATCCTGCACACGGCACCCCCCATGCACCGGCGCCCCGGCAAGCCCGAACACTGGAGTTCCCTGGAGTACGATTACCACTGGCATATCGAACTGGTCCCGCGTTTGACCCAGGTGGCCGGCTTCGAATGGGGCACCGGCTTCTTCATCAATCCCACCTCGCCCGAGGATGCGGCCGAGTTCCTGCGCGATGCCGAGGTGTGAGGCGATTTCCGGGGGACGATCTTCATGAAAGGAGAGGGCGATTCCTTCCGGGATCGCCCTCTCCTTGTGTCAACTCGCCAGTTCTTCAAGCTCTATGAGCGGCAGGATCTCCACCTGATACCCACCCAGGCGGTAATGCTCCACGAACGTCCTGTCCCAGTCGCACATCACTCCCTGTTCCTCCAGCGCCAGGGGAATCGCATCCATAAGAATGTGAATGATGCTCCCATCGACGTCGACGGCTATTTCAACCGGTTCATGCGTGCTGTTCCGGTCGCTGAACGAGAGGACCGTCGCCGTCTGCCGATGTGCGAGGTGTTTCAGGATGATGGCCTTCAGCCCGGTGCTCATGGGCCATGGCAGGCTGTTGTTGTTGAGTATCATGCGAGGTGCCTCCGGGATTTGGAAACAAGGCGTTATGTCATGTGGGGGCTACGCGACCATGTGCATTATTAACCGAAATGTGCGCGTGCCACAACCTGTTCTTCACATGAGGTCCGCTTCGCCGTCCCGGCAAAGCGGGGGAAGGGGTGGTTCACATTTCCCATGAAATGGGGTATACAGGGGTACGTCTCCGGCGGCTCATTTCCATATTCGGCAAAGGGGTGTTTGTGTGGGTAGCATCAACGGTCGCAAAACAGTGTCGAAGGCGGCTGTGATGGTCCGGCCGGAACCGACCCCCGGCATCAAAGCCATCCTCGATCGCCTCTACGAGGCGCGCTCTCCCCTGCATCTGGCCAATGACCCGCTCTCGTTCTGCCATCGTTATACAGACCCGGCGGACCGGGAGGTCGCGGCGGTGATCGCCTCCGCCTTTGCCTATGGCGGCATCAAGATCATCCTGCGCACCCTGGAGACGATCTTCGCGGCCCTCGGCCCTTCGCCGCGGCGCTACGTGGAACGTTTCGACCCGAAGAAGGGGCTGCGCACCTTCAGCGGCTTCAAGCATCGTTTCAACGACGGCCGCGACCTGTGCGCCCTGCTCTGGGCCATCCGGCTGATGATCGAGCAGTCGGGAAGCGTCAACGACTTTTTCCTGCGTTTCCATGACCCCGAAGCGGAGGACGTGACCCAGTCGCTGAACGGCTACACCTCCGGCGTGCTGGCCCAGGATTACCGGCCGGTGTTCGGCGCCGCCGCCATTCCCGCCGATTCCTATTTCCCCTTCCTGTTTCCGGCCCCGGCCTCGGGCAGCGCCTGCAAGCGGCTCTGCATGTTCCTGCGCTGGATGGTGCGGCCGAAGGACGGCATCGATCTCGGCCTCTGGCACGGCGTCTCCCCCGCCCACCTGGTTATCCCCGTGGATACCCATATCCAGCGCATCTGCGGCTATCTGGGCTTCTCCCGCCGCAAGAGCGCCGACTGGCGCATGGCGCGGGAGATCACCGCCAGCCTGCGGCGATTCGACCCATCCGACCCGGTGAAATACGATTTTTCCCTGGCCCATCTGGGAATTTCCGAAAAATGTGATGGCGTCGATCCCGTCACCTGCCTTGTCTGCGCCATTGCCGAAATCTGTCCGCAACGCAGCATCAATGCCGCTTGACGACAGTTAAAAAATTGACACTCTTAACCCTTTCTGATATAGAACACGCTGTTTCAAATAGTTACATGGCCGTACGGCGTACAGTGACACTACTTACTTGGCGGGGAGGCGTAGATGATTATCCAGTGTGAACAGTGCAGCACGAAGTTCAGGCTCGATGATTCCAAGGTCACGGACAAAGGGGTCAAGGTCCGTTGCGCCAAGTGCCGGCACGTGTTTACCGTCAAAAAGGATCTGCCCGATACGGAAGCTCAACCCGATCTTGACGACATGTTCAATCAGCCCCAGCCCGATTTCAGCGCCATGCTCGATGAGAGCGTCGCCCTCACCCCCGGGGAAGAGCCTGTTCCGCCATCCGACCTCCAGCGGGAAAACCCTGCCTTGGCGGCCTCATCCGCCGCCGGTTTTGATTATTCCGATTTTGTTTCCAGCGATTTTGCCGATCAAGGGGTAAATCCCGAGCTGGGCGGATTCACCGCGCCTCAGGAGGAATCGGCGCCCGTTTCCGCTGCCGGCGAGCTTGATTTTGGAGATTTCTACTTTGGCGGCGAGGTCGGTTCCGGCGAGCAGCCGGCGACATCGCATTCCGATGAGGCGGCAGAGCGGTTCGCCTTCGACACCCGGGCGGGTGGAATTACCGATTCCACGGCTGCGCCGGATGCCGTTGCCGTCGAGGAGGCGTCGCTTTCGCCGGCCGAGCCCGCGCCAAAGGTCGAGGAGTCTTTCAGTCTGGAAGGCTTCTCGTTTGGCGGCGGACAGACGGATGAACCGGTGAAGGCCGCTGCCGGTGGACCGGAATTGATTGGGGAGACCTCCCGGGACGAGGCACACGGAGCGTCGGGGCTTGCCAGCGATACGAATGCCCCGGGCAGCAGGGAACCGGGGCCGGCCGTGGTGGCGCCGCAGGCAGCCGGAGAGGAATTGCCGCCGCTCTCCATTGCCTCACGCCGCAAGCAGAGTTCCCTGTTCGGTGCGCTGATCGCCGTAATCGCGGTGGTTGTCGTGACGGTGCTCGGGTTCTTCGGCTACACCATGTTTTTGGAGGACAAGGGGAAGGTTGTGGCGGAGGCGGGCAGGATAACGGTACGCGCCGTGAATGCCTCGTTCATGAAAAATCCGGTGATCGGCGATCTGCTGGTCATCACCGGCGAAGCGGTCAACGGCTTCACGAAACCGCGCGCCGCCATCCAGGTCAAGGGGATGGTCTATGGCGCCAACGGGCAGGTACTGGCCTCGAAGAGCGCCTACTGCGGCAACCCGCTGACACCGGCGCAGTTGTCCACCCTGTCCCTGGACAAGATCGAGGCGGCCATGGCCAACCAGTTCGGCGATTCTCTGGCCAACATGGAAGTGGCTCCCGGCGGAGCCATTCCTTTCGTGATCGTTATCGCCAAGCCACCGGCCGAGGCAAAGGACTACGGTGTCGAGCCGGCGGGATCGACGGTGGCCGCCGCGGGGAAACCGCAATAGTCTCGCCGCAGAGGAACTCAAACAGAAAGGCCGTTGACATGTCGTCAGCGGCCTTTTTACGTATCTGATTAGTGGAAGATGCGCTACAGGATCTCAACCAGCCGGATGTCGAAGGTCAGGTCCAGCCCCGCCAGGGGGTGGTTTGCATCCAGCGTGACGGAGGTGTCGGTCACCTCGGTAATAACGACCGGCAGGGGGGTGCCGTCCTGGAGCACGACCTCCATCCGCTGCCCCGGTTCAGGGCTTATCTCGGCCGGGATCTCGCTACGCTCGATCACGGCCACCATCTCTTCGGCGCGCTGGCCGTAGGCGTCGTCGGCCGAGATCTTCACCTGCACGCTCTGCCCCGGTTCCAGTCCGACAACCGCCTCTTCGAATCCGGGGATCAGGCTCCCCTGGCCAATGACGAATTCCAGCGGTCCCGAGGGGTGGCTGACGCATCCGCACCCGTCGTCCTCGCACTCATCACCGCACTCCTCCACGAATCCTTCCGACGTATCGAATATGCTGCCATCCTCCAGAGTGCCGGTATAGTGAACCCGCACCTTGTCGCCCTGCTTTGCCTGTGCCATTGCCATGTCCTCTCGTGGGTTGATTTCAGCCGTTTGACAGAAGGTTCCGGATGGTAGCGAGGATTGGACGGAATCCGTAAGGGCCGATAATTGGGTAGTTCACGCCTGGTGCGTGATGGTATCGAACATCTGCCTGAGCCGGTCGGGATCTCCGGTGACGCGTACCCGCTTGTGACGCGAGGTCTCGCCGGAAACGATCTCGATCGATGATTTGGGGACCGAGAACAGGCCGGCCAGAAACTCACGGCAGAGCTTGTTGGCCGCGCCGTCCACCGGCGGCGAGGTGAGCCTGACCTTCAGGGCGTTGTCCTGAAGGCCGCAAATCTCGTTTTTCGAGGCCCGGGGCTGGATGTGGAGCGTGAGGACGATGCCGTCCTCCACAACGGTGCAGGGGACCGGTTCAGGCCGGCTCATCGCCGGAAAGCTGGCGGGCGAAGCTGTCCAGAAGCCCCCTGATGCTTGACTCGAACTGGATCTTCTGCCGGCGCATCTCTTCGATGTTGACCTTGATATCGACCAATCGTTTCTCGGCGTCGGCGACGATCCGCTCGGCCTTCAACTCGGCCTCGGACACGATCAGATCCGCTTCCTTCCGGGCATTGGCCTTCATGTCCTCGGTGATGCGCTGGGCCGCCAGCATGGTCTCACGGAGGTCCTTCTCCTTCTCGCCCATGGTGACCAATTCCCGGTTGCTCCGGGCCTGTTGTTCCTTGAGCTCGTTGTTCTCGCGGATCAGGCTCTCCATCTCGGCGGCCACGGTCTGCAAAAAGGCGTCGACATCGTTGGGATCGAGGCCCCCCAGCATCTTCCCCTTGAACTGTTGCTGCTGAATATCGAGCGGTGAGATCTTCATTCGGGTCAACCTCTCAGTTTGAGTGACATGCTGGCGGTCAGCAGGTACTGGTAGGCTGTATCGAACACCACGATCTGGAGTACGTAGATGATGGCAAAGGCGACCAGCGGGGAAAGATCCAGCATGCCGGTGTCGGGCATGTGGCGCCTGATGCGGTACAGCAGCGGATCGGTGACGCGGTTGATGAAATTGACGATCGGATTGTAGGGATCGGCATGTACCCACGAGATGATCACGCTCGCCAGCAGGATGTACTTGTAGATGGTCAGCAGGCCATTGGCCAGTTCAACGATCTTGGCCAGCGCCAGGAGTATGTTCGCCATAAGGACCACGGCATTGCTCCCCGTTACGATAATAAATGCGCTTAAATATGCCTTAAACCGGCCATAATGTCAAAGCAGAATGACGGGCGCGCTTGCCTTCCTTTGTGGGGTCTGCTATACATAAAATCACGGATGGGCGGCTGTTGCCGCCTTCTTTTATTGGAGGCGCATATGGACGGATTGCACAACTACCTGGACGTTGCCGTTGAGGCGGCCCTTCTGGCCGGCAGATACCAACGCTATCGGTATGCATCGCTGCTTGACGTGGACATGAAGGGGGACAAAAACCTGGTGACCGAGGTGGACCGCGAGTCGGAGCGGTTGATCGTGGAACATCTTTTGGCGCGCTTCCCGGGCCACAACATCGTTGCCGAAGAGGGTGAGTATCCCCAGGGCGATTCTCCTCTGCGCTGGATCATCGACCCGTTGGACGGCACCACCAACTATGCCCATGCCTTTCCCTGGTTCTGCGTCTCCATAGCCCTGGAATCGGCCGGTGAACCGATCGTCGGGGTGATCTTCAACCCGATGCACGATGAACTGTTCACGGCCGTCACGGGTGGCGGAGCCTGGATGAACGGCCGGCGCCTGCACGTCTCGGCGCGTTCGCCGCTGACAAACACGCTTCTGGGCACCGGCTTTCCCTATGACTGCGCCAGCGACCCGGCCAACAACTTCACCAACTTCATCGCCTTTCAGAAAGCGGCCCGGGGGATTCGCCGGGCCGGGGCGGCCGCCCTGGACCTGGCCTATGTGGCGGCCGGACGGCTGGACGGCTTCTGGGAACTGAAGCTCAAGCCGTGGGATGTGGCGGCCGGCGTACTCATGGTGCGCGAAGCGGGCGGCCGGGTCACCGGCTTTGACGGATCTGACTACGATATCTTCGATCATCGCATCGTGGCCAGCAACGGAGCTATCCACGACGAGATGACGGCCCTGCTCGCGGGTGTGGCGGAGGGCGGCTGCCCATGAAACGCACCGTGATCGCCCTGCTGCTGTCGGCCTTTGTCCTTCCAGGGCTGGGGCAACTCTACCTCGGCCGCAAGGTCAAGGGGGTTGCCATGCTCCTGATAACCAACCTGCTGATGCTGCTGGCACTGTTTGTGCTTTTAAAGGGGCTGGGCCCGGTGATCGCGGCAAAGCTCGCATCCGGTGCAATCATCAGTCCTGACGAAGTGCTGGCGAGTTTGCACGGTGTTTCCGGCTTTGGCCAGGCCTTGTTGGCCGGATTCGTCCTGGTGTGGGGCTATTCGGTGGTCGACATACTCAAATCCGGGGATGAAACCTGATTGCCACACCTCGCGGCAGAGCTGTGTTGAATTTGCAACACTGTAACGGTATTCCAATTGACAAACAGCGTTATTTTGTGAGATAGCTAAAAAACTTTATTCATAGTTAAAAAAGTCGTTTATTACGAATCGAGACTGAGGAGAACATGATCATTTCAAAAATCATCGGCAGCGGTTCATGCATGCCGGAGCGGGTGATACCCAACAGCCACTTTGATTACCTGGTGGAAAATGCCGACGAATGGATCTTTTCCCGTACCGGTATCCGCGAGCGCCGTTTCGCCCACGCCGACCAGGCCACCTCGGACCTGGCCACCATCGCGGCACAGAACGCACTGCAAGCAGCCGGCATCTCCGCGGAAGAGATCGACTGCATCGTCGTGGGCACCTCGACGCCCGATATGAGCCTGCCGTCAACCGGTTGCATTGTGCAGGAGAACATCGGCGCAAAGAACGCCTTTGCTTTTGATATCAACGCGGTCTGCTCCAGTTTCGTGTACGCTCTCGAAATAGCGGACAATTTTATCAAGTGCGGCAAATACCGGACGGTCATGGCCATCGGAGCCGACACCTATTCCAAGATCCTCGATTTCAACGACAAGAACAGTTGCCCGCTCTTTGGCGACGGCGCCGGCGCGGCCATCCTGAGCAGCGGCGGAGACGAAACAACCGGGATTCAGCACACCTACATGCGCAGTGACGGCAAGGGGTGGCCGCTGATCCAGGTGCCGTCGTCAGGTTCCCGCAAACCGGTCACGCCCGAGACGATCGATGGCCGGGAGATATTCTTTCAGATGGCCGGCAAGCAGGTCTATATCTTCGCCACCGAGGTCATCCCCGACATCATCAACAAGCTCTGCGCAAAAGCCGGCATCACTCCGGCCGACCTCGACTACATCATCCCGCATCAGGCCAATGTCCGGATGATCGACTTCATCTCCAAGAAAAGCGGTTTCCCCAAGGAACGCTTTCTGCTCAACCTGGACCGCTGCGGCAACACCTCGGCCGCCTCGGTGGCGTTGGTGATGGATGAAAACCTACGTAACGGCACCATCAAGCCGGGCAACCTGGTACTGGCCATGGGGTTCGGCGGCGGCTTGACCTGGGGCGGGTTGCTGATCAGGTTCTGATGTGATTTTTTTGCCGCGGCACACCGTCTGAAAAACAAAATTGACAGTATCGGGGCAATCAGGTAGTTTTACGAAAACTCAACGGCGATGGAGTTCGCCACAACCGCTTGCAAAAGCTGATGACTCCTGCTCTTCACATCGAGGGCAGGAGTTTTTTCATTTTGGGAAAGATGCAACGGGAATATGGGCAT
Organism: Desulfuromonadales bacterium; assembly: GCA_015688915.1. Lineage (GTDB taxonomy): Bacteria > Desulfobacterota > Desulfuromonadia > Geobacterales > Pseudopelobacteraceae > JACPFJ01. The sequence goes on along the minus strand of JAATGX010000198.1, from coordinate 12,771 downwards.
GAAGCAGGAAAGAAAAATGTTCGGTTTCAGCAGGAATGTCTTCTTCACGGGGCTGGTCAGCTTTTTCATGGATGTCAGCTCCGAGATGATCTATCCGCTGGTGCCACTCTTCCTGGCCAACGTACTGGGAGTCAACAAGTCCATGATCGGCTTGATCGAAGGGATCGCCGAATCCACCGCCAGCCTGCTCAAGGTATTTTCCGGCTGGCTTTCCGACCGGATCGGGCAACGCAAGAACCTGATGCTGGCAGGCTATGCCATCTCCACCCTGAGCCGGCCGGTCATGGCCCTGGCCGGCGTCTGGCAGCAAGTCCTCGCCTCCCGTTTTGTAGACCGCCTGGGAAAGGGAATCCGCACCGCTCCACGGGACGCGATCATCGCGGAATCCACAGAAACGACCCATCTGGACCGCGCCTTCAGCTTTCACCGCTCCATGGACACCATGGGGGCGGTGGTTGGCCCGGCCATTGCCCTCTTGCTGCTCAAACTCCATAACAACAACTACACGATGGTCTTCTGGCTCTCCATGATACCAGGTGCTGTTGCCGTACTCATCATCGTTGCGTTCATCAAAGAGAAGAAACGAGCCGGTGTTGTTGCGGAGCGCCCCCGACTCACCCTCAAGCACTTTGACTGGAGAGTGAAATTCTTCATTGTGATAGCGACCCTGTTCGCCTTGGGCAACTCCAGCGACGCCTTCCTGATCCTGCGGGCCGAGCAGGCCGGCATCCCGACGATGGTGATCCCGGCGGTCTACCTGATGTTCAACCTGGTCTACTCCCTGTCTGCCATTCCGGCAGGGATTGCGGCGGACCGATTCGGCATGAAGCGGATCATTCTCGCCGGCTTTATCCTCTTTGCCGGGCTGTATTACGGTTTCGCAGTCACCAGTACACCAAGGGCTATCTGGCTTCTGTTCGGTGCATACGGCCTGTTCATGGGCTTGACTGAGGGGATACAGAAGGCGTTTCTGGCCACCATCATCCCGCCGGATTTCAAGGCCACCGCCTTCGGAGTCTACGCCACTGCCGTGGGGCTGGCTACCCTGCCAGCCAGTATTATAGGCGGCCTGCTCTGGGACCGTGTATCGCCGGCAGCTACCTTTTATTTTGGTGCGGCTACAGCGACTTTGTCGGCGCTACTGTTCATGTTCCTGATTGTGGCTTGCAGAAAGTTACCCGCGAGCATGAGGATGATTTAGAATTTTTGAGGGAGATGTCAGTGAACAGACGCCTCACTCCACAGATTCTGATAATCGTGATGTTGCTCACTGCTCGGTAACGATCGTAAGAGGTCAGCGTAAAAACTTTGCGGCAATAAAGGAGGGGTGTATGGGAAAAATAGAAAAAATTGGGGCCATGGAAATTCTCGATTCGCGCGGCAACCCGACCCTGCGGGTTTCACTCACCACTGAACGCGGTATCGTTGGAACCGCTGCCGTCCCTTCCGGTGCGTCCACCGGTGAGCACGAGGCCTGCGAACTGCGGGACGGAGATCCGAAGCGTTTCAAGGGCAAGGGAGTCCTGAGGGCGTGCGGTAATGTGGACGGTGAGATTCAGGAGGCATTGCGGGGGATGGATTGTCGCGACCAGGGGGCTGTCGACAGGACCATGTTGGAGTTGGATGGAACCAGGAACAAGGAACGGCTCGGCGCCAACGCCATCCTGGGTGTTTCGCTTGCCGCTCTGGACGCCGGCGCCCGTTGTTCCGACTTGCCTCTTTATCGCTACCTGGGTGGAGCAGGCACCGATCTCCTGCCGGTTCCGATGCTGAACATCCTCAATGGCGGTGCCCATGCCGACAACAACGTGGACTTTCAGGAGTACATGCTCGTACCGGCCGGGCTTCCCACGTTTGCCGAGGCGATGCGCTGTGCAGCCGAGGTCTACCAGATCCTGAAGGGTCTCTTGCACAAAAGCGGGCGTTCAACGGCGATTGGGGATGAGGGTGGTTTCGCCCCCAACCTTGCGGATAACGAGGAACCGCTCAAACTGATCATTGAGGCGGTGGAGAAGGCCGGCTACCGACCGGGCGAGGAGGTGTTCATCGCCGTCGACCTGGCGGCGAGCAACTTTTGCGAGGAGGGGAAATACCACCTGGGGTCCATCGGAGAGCCGCTCTCATCTCACGACCTGATCGGCTACCTGGAGCGGCTCGTCGCCGCATATCCGATCATTTGCATAGAAGACGGCCTGGACGAGAACGACTGGTCAGGCTGGTCGGCACTCCATACGCGACTGGGAGGAAAAGTGCAACTCACCGCCGACGACCTGACCGTCACCAATACGGAACTCATCAACCGTGGCATCCGTGAGCATTGCTTCAACTCGGTCCTCATCAAACTGAACCAGATCGGCAGTGTCAGCGAGACCTTGGCCGCCATCGAGATGACCCAAAAGGCCGGATTCACCGCCATGATCTCCCACCGTAGCGGCGAGACCGAAGATACCACCATCGCCGACCTCTGCGTGGGGAGGTTGACCGGCATGATCAAGACGGGAGCCCCCTGCCGTTCGGAGCGACTGGCCAAGTACAACCGCCTGCTTCAGATCGAGCGGGAACTGGGCAAGACAGCCCGCTATGCCGGAAAAAGCGCGTATTGCAGCATTGGAAGGTAGGGAATTTTGTCATGGATACGGCGCTGAGCGCCTGCCTGGTTGACTCTGGGCATCATCTATGGGACGCTTACAGGCATCGCATACAAGGAGAATCGAACCGATGAAGACAGCCGCTACCATTGCCCTGTTCAGCGTCGTCGGGGGGCTTAGCCGCTACTATCTTTCCGGGTGGGTCTACAGCCACCTGGGGCGGGGCTTTCCCTACGGCACCTTCAGCGTCAACATCATCGGCGCCTACTTTATCGGCCTGATCATGGAGTTGGGCCTGGCGAGCACCCTCATCTCCGACACCCTGCGCATCGGCCTGACGGTCGGCCTCATGGGCGGGCTCACGACCTTTTCCACCTTCAGCTACGAGACCTTCAGACTGTTGGAGGAGGGGCAGTTCTTCGTCGCCTTCACCAATATTCTGGCAAGCGTGGCTGTTTGTCTGCTGTTCACCTGGCTCGGCATACTGACCGTCAGGACGATGTTCCAAGGAGGATTGTGATGACAAAGCTGATTGGCGAGAATGTGCTGATGCGGATCTTTATCGGCGAGAGCGACCGCCATGGCCACCAGCCGCTCTACGAGGCGTTGGTGGAACTCCTGCGCAAAGAGGGGCTTGCCGGCGCCACGGTGTTGCGCGGAATCTGCGGTTTCGGCGCCCATAGCGTCTATCACACCCAGAAGCTTTTGGACCTGTCCGCCGACCTGCCGCTGATCGTCGAGGTGGTGGACAGCCAGGAGCGGATCGATAGCATCATGCCGGCTATCGACGGGATGATGGGGGGTGGCATGATCACCCTGGAGAAGGCCACGGTTATCCGCTACAGCCACGATCCGAAGAGGTCGTAACAGAAAACTGCCGGCGTTTGGAAGAGCGGAACACTCAGCATGGCTTCAGGCCGCCGATCCCTTCCCCCACCTCTCCCGCAACCAGTCCGCATGCCTTGAACAGGTCCCCGAGGCTATCCTTGGGGATCTGCTGTTTCCACCCTCCGTGAAACCGGTCCGCCGCCAGCAGCAGCCCACCCGGCCTGAGCAACTCGGCCAGGTTTACCGCCACCCGCAGCAGCTCCTCCTGTCGATGGATGATCGGTCCTCCCAGGAGGCCGTTGCACAGGATGAGGTCGAACCGGGCCAGGGGGATTTGCAGTTCAGCCGCCGGTGAAATCCCCCCTAACCCCCCTTTTGCAAAGGGGGGCACTATTACATCTCCCAGCAGGTCCATGGTTCTGAACATGATGGATGAGTGTACCCCCGCCTCGAAGACCGGCGCCGTCCATTCCCGGTAACGCGCCTGGCGTTGCGGGTCGTGGGGAAAGACGCCATGGGCCGCGGCCCAGACCTCCAGAGGGTCGATGGTCCACCCCTCGACGCCGAATCCTTCGGTTCCATATCCCGCTTCCACCAGCAGCCGCGCCAGGCCGTAGGTTCCGGCGCCGTCACCGCAGGCCGCATCCAGGCAACGGACCGGAGCGGCTGCCCGTTCCGCCAGCCACTGGCGGATGAACGCCTCCTGGCCCGGATAGCGCACACGCCCGCCATAGAAGCGGCGCGGCAGGAATGAGGCGAAAAGGAATTCCTTCAGCAACTCGTGGTCGCCGAGAAGCATCTCCAGCAGCCGGGCCGGGTTGGCGGTGGACTGAAACCGCGGCCCCAGTTCATTGAAGACATCGGCCCAGCTCAGTGCCTGGTGGAAAGGGGTGCTGGAGAGGATCGGCGCATAGTTCAGGGTTGATCGGCAGAGCCGCTCAAATGCGGGACGGATATGGGCCAGCGGCAGCCAGAGCTCGCTTTGGCAATGGATTTCGGGGGTGAGGGCCAGGCCGGGAGCGGGCCAGGGGGGCGGGCACGAGGCGGTGAAGGCGGCGAACATTGCCCGTAACCGCCGGATGTATGGCTGGAACGGGGCCGGGTCGACAGGGGGTGACAGGAGTTTTTCCAGGTTGGCGGCGGCAACGGCCGGGTCACGGGAAGGTTTAAGGCTAGGCATCGATCAGCCGTGGCGGGTTAATAGCTGCGGATGGCCCGGTACAGCGTATCCCGCTCGACCGGAACCTTGCCGGCCTTCCTGATCAGGCGGATGATGCCGTCCTTGGTGAGGGATTGCGGGCTCTGGGCCCCGGCGTCGTGGCCGATCTTCTCCTCCACCACGGTGCCGTCCAGATCGTTGACCCCGAAGGCCAGGGAAACCTGGGCGATCTTCTCCCCCAGCATGACCCAGTAGGCCTTGATGTGGTGGAAGTTGTCCAGAAAGATGCGGGCGATGGCCAGGGTTTTCAGGTCGTCCAGGCCGGAAGTGGCCTTGATGTCCAGTTGCAGGTCCGAGTTCTCCGGCTGAAAGGCCAGGGGGATAAAGGCCTGGAAGCCGCCGGTTTCATCCTGAAGATCGCGCAGCAGGGCCATGTGGGCCACCCGGTCGCCAAAGGTTTCCACGTGGCCGTACAGCATGGTGGCGTTGGTCTTGAGACCTGTGCCGTGGGCCAGGCGGATGATCTCAAGCCAGCGAGCGCCCGATATCTTTTCCGGGCAGATTTTTTGACGGACCTCCTCCACCAGGATCTCGGCTCCACCGCCAGGCATGGAGCCCAGGCCGGCGCCTTTCAGCCGTTCCAGCACCTGTTCGACCGTCAGTCCGGAGATGCGGGCGAAGTAATCGATCTCAACTGCGGTGAAGGCCTTGATGTGCAGTTTCGGCGCGGCCCGACGAACGGCCGCCAGCACCTCTTCGTAATACTCGAAGGCGAGATCGGGGTGCAGACCGCCGACCATGTGCATCTCGGTGGCGCCGTCGTCCTCCGCCTCCCGGGCTCGCCGGCAGATCTCTTCCAGCGCCAGGGTGTAGGCGCCGTCTTCTCCGGCGGTCTTCGAGAAGGCGCAGAAGGCGCAACGGTTGACGCAGATGTTGGTGGGATTGATATGGCGGTTGACGTTGAAGAAGACGTTCCCGTCATTTTTGCGCTGATTGGCCAGAGCGGCCAGTTCGCCGATGGCGAGCAGGTCGTTGGACCCGAACAGGAACAGGGCGTCTTCCGGCGAGATGCGCCGGTTGGCGCGGACGTTTTCAGCTATGGTGTCGAAGGTGTTCATGGCGCGAGTTTACGGCAAACCATGGCGTGGTACAACCGAAAATTTGCCCGGCGCGGACGTTCCGCCCGCCTGCACCGGCGAACCGGATGTCGCGGCCGCGGGATGAACGATGACCGTGCAGGTCATGCCCGCCGAAAGTATGGTGCGCGGCGGAATCCGGTCGATGGCGACGCGCACCGGCACCCGCTGGGCAAGCCGCACCCAGTTGAAGACCGGATTGACGTCGGCCAGCAGTTCCCGGCCATTGGGATTGTCGCGGTCGGAGATGCCGCGCTAGATACTCTCCACATGTCCTTGAAGTATGGCGGCATCCGGCCCCAGCAGCCTGACGTCGACCGGGTCCCCCACGCGCAGCAGGCGCAGCTTGGTCTCCTCGAAGTAGCCGTAGACCCAGAACGATCCCCTGTCGACCAGCGCCAGTTTCGGCGTGCCGGCTGTTGCGAAGTCCCCCGTGTGAATGTTCAGGTTGGTTATATAGCCGTCCACCGGCGCGCGCACCTCGGTGCGGCTCAGGTTCAGGCCGGCCGTGTCCAGGGCGGCCAGCGCCTCCTGGTAGAGGGCCTCTGCCGAATCGGCCTGTGAACGGGCGTCTTCACGGCTTTCAGCGGAAACCACCACCCCTTCCAGGCCGGCACGCCGCTCAGCCTGCCGTAGCCGCATGGACATCTCCGCCCTGCGGGCCGCCACCTGTGCCCCGGCTTGGGCCAGCGCCAGGCGATAGCGCTGCTGGTCAACGATAAAGAGCACATCGCCCCTGTGTACCAGTTGGTTGTCTTTCACCGCCACCCGCGCCACGATCCCGGAGACGTCGGGGGCAATGTTGATCACATCGGCGCGGATACGGCCGTCGCGGGTCCAGGGAGAGTTCATGGCGCGGTTCCACAGGGCCCGCCCGGTGGCGGCGGCCAGAACGAAAATTGCCAGGGTGCAGATGATGCGAATCGGCTGACTAGGTTTCATGAATGAACCTCATACATATGGTCTATGGCGTGGCACGGATGCTCAACGGAGCATCAGCAGGCCGATGACGCCGAAAATACAGACGAAAATGGACAGCCGGAACAGCGGCGGATGCCAGATGTGGCGATAGACGCCGCTCCAGCCGAGCAGGCGGTCCACCAGCACCTGGGCCGCAGCGCTGGCGACGAAAGCTAAAAACAGCGACGGCACGAGCAGGTCGAACAGGGCGATCTCACGCGGCATGGGGAAGTCCTTGGTAATGGTGCGGCACGGGAGAAGTGGTGGTGAGGGCCAGCACGGTTTCGTCGTCCAGAAGGGCCACACGGATGAGATGCAACGACGTCACCATGCGGCGCAGCGCCGTGCGTTGATGAACGGGCAGACCCTGGCCCTCCTCCTGCATGACGAGCGACAGACTGGCCGTGACGGCGGTCAATGCCGCACCGTGCCGACCGTGGCTCGGCTGGCCGATCAGGTCTACAACCGCGTCCAGAGCGCCTTCCAGGCTCCGCTCCACGGGAGCGGCAAGCGCCACGGCCGCGGCGTTCCGGCGCAGGTTGATCAGGGCGCGGCCCAGTTCCAGCGAAGCGAACAGCGATGCCAGCACGTGGCGGTCGTGGGCGCCGCTGACGTGCTGTGTGGCCGCCAACGTCCTGAGCGTATCGCGGGTGCCGCTCTCAAAGCGGTGCAGGAGACCGTCGAGCGGCTCCCGGGCCGCCACCACCACCTGATGGCGTACCTGCCGGACCGTGCGCCGCTTCAGCCAGGCGCTGCCGGTGGGCACGACGGTGCAGAATATGAGGGTGGTAACCCCCACTCCCGCCAGCGAGGCAAGGCCGTCGTTGAGAAAGGGGAGCACACTCGGCTGCGCGACGTTGCTGGGGGAGAACATGTAGAGGAAAAACGCCGCCGCCCCGGCGCCAATCAAGGCGTAGGCCGGGAAAAAGTGCTCTATGCACAGGAGCGCCAGAAGAAAGGGGGTGATGGCGGCAGACAGGAGCGTGAAGCTGTCGTCCAGCGTGGGAACGACGAAAAAGGTGCAGATGAACGCAGCCGCCAGGCCGATGGCGGAGCCGATTGCCATATGCCGTGAGGAGCGTGCCGGGTTGGGCGTCGTCCCGCACAGGGCGCTCATGATGGTCGCGTATATGAGGGCGCTGACGCCGCTCGGCCAGGCCGAGGCGATCCAGAACGCGCTGACCAGCAGGATGGCGACCGCTGCGCGGGCGCCGGTCAGGACTGCAACCAGCGTGTCGGTGCGCAGGGAGAAGCGGATGGCGCCGACGGCACGGCGATCCGGCGTAGTCCGCCCCTCCAGCAGGGCGGCATAGATGGCGACGGAGGCATTCAGTTCGCGGATGAAACGACGCAGGAGCTCCAGGGCCGTGTCCAGGTCCAGCCGGGCCTGGCGGTCGGCCACACCGGCGCAGGAGGCGTCAAGCGCCGCGGCCCGTTTCGCCAGGGTAGCCCTGAAGGCTGCGATGCGGCGCAGCTCTTGCCGCGCCTCCTCCGGGGTACGCGGTGCGCCGGTTTCGGCAGGCAGGATGCCGCTGATCAGCCCTTGCAGAGATTTCAGGGCTTGCGAGGCCGGGCCGCCGCCCTGCAACAGGCGCCCGAGCAACTGGTGGAGCGAGTGGAGCGTGGTGGAAAGCGACATATAGGCGCTGTTCGCCTGCCGCAGCCCCAGGTCCCGCGCCCGGACCTCCGCATCCTCCAGAATGGCGGAACTACGCAGCGCCTCCAGGTTGATGGCGTCGGCCACGAACTTCAGGTGCGTGCGCTCGTACTCCTCGGGGGAGACGTCGCCACGGAAGATGCCGCGCATGAAGGCGCCAAATTCCGCGTAACGCCCGCGGAGACGCCGGGCGATGCTGTCGGAGAAGCGCTGCGGGAACATGACGTCGTTGACCACTCCGGCGCAGAGAATGCCGACGACGATCTCGGAAATCCGCGTGGATGCGGTGGAGAAAAAGGTCTGGGGCTGGTCGATGACCGGCAATCCGATCATGGCGGCGGTGTAGCCCGCCAGGACGGAGCCGTAGGAGCGGAAATTGCGCAGCAGGACGGCGCCGGTGGTGCAGATCAGAACCCAGAGGGCAAGGCCCGCCAGGAACAGGAACCGTTGCTGGGCGAACAGGCCAACCAGAACCAGGCTGGCCAGGGTGCCGGCCAGGGTGCCGCCGATGCGGTACAGGCTCTTGCCCAGCACCAGGCCGGTCTGCTGCTGCATGACGATGATCACGGTGATCATGGCCGTTCCGGGGCGGTCAAGCTCCAGCCGCATGGAAATCCACATGGAGAGCAGCACCGCCAGAATGGTTTTGAAAACGAACAGCCATTTGGCGCCGTCCGTGGCGGCCCAGGCGCGCAGTTCCCCCGGCAGCCCGGCTTTGAAGCCGCTCCGCCGTGTTTCGCCGCCGCTTCCGCTCACGGCGTTTTCCCCGCCGTCGGCCGGGGCGCTTCCGGCGTATCGTTCATGCCGCCGCCCAGTTCCTGCATCAGAGCGGCATAGGCATCCAGGAAACGCGCTTCGACAGCGGCCTTGCGGCTTGCCTCGCTCAAGGTCAGGTTCTGGGCGTTCAGAACGTTGAGATAATCGGTGTACCCGGCCCGGAAACCGCGCAGGGCAATGTCGTAGGTCCGGCCCGCCAAGCTGTTGGAGAGGGTGGCCTCGCTGCGCTGCTTCTCCAGCGAACGCAGGGTGACCACGCTATCGGCAACGCGCTCCAGCGCCCGGATCAGCGTGTCGTTGTAGGATTCCACCGCCATGTCGTAGTCGGCCGCAGAGAGGCCCAACTGGCTGCGAAGCCGTCCCCCCTCGAAGATCGGCAGGGATATGGCCGGTCCGAAGCCATGCACAAGCGAACTTGCCGACAGCAATTTATCAAAACCGAAGGATTGCCAGCCCACAAAGGCGGTCAGGTTGATGTTCGGGTAAAAGGCCGCCTTGGCCGCGGCGATGTTTTTACCGGCCGCCTCCACCCGCCAGCGGTGCGCCGCCACGTCGGGCCGGCGCCCCAGGAGGTCTGCGGGGAGCGAAGCGGGCAGACCCACCGGGAGATTGAGCGAGAGCGTGGGCCGGGTGATGGCCTCTCCCTCCCCCGGTCCCTTGCCGCTCAAGGCGCAGAGCTGGTTTTTCAGCAGCTCGATCTCCTCGCCGGCACGTTCGGCCTCGGCCCGGGCGGCCGGTACGGGCGTTTCGGCCTGGCGCAGATCCAGTTCGGTCGTGAGTCCGGCGTTAAAGCGCTTGCGGGTGATGTCGAGGATCTCCTGGCGCTGTTTCAGCGTGGCCTGGGCGATATCCAGCAGGACGAACCGGAGGGACAACTGCACATAGCTGCGCACCACCGCCGTTTCCAGGGCAAGCTGCACCTCCTGGGCCTCGGCGGCGGCCATGCGCTCGTAATCCAGCGCTGCGGCCAGGGCCGCACGGTTTTTCCCCCACACGTCCAGGTCGTAGGCCAGCCCGGCGGTGGCGCTGTTGTCCCAGAACGTCCCTCCCCCCAAGGGGGGCGGGAACACCTGGGTCTCGGTCAGGCGCTCCCGCATGAAATGGGCATCGGCCTGGATGGCAGGATACAGGTTCGAGCGGGTCGCGCCCGCCATGAACTGCGCGGCGGTGATGCGGGTCCGGGCCATGCGCAGCGTGGGGCTTCCGGCGGTGGCCTCGGCCACCAGCCGGTCCAACTGCGGGTCGCCGTAGCTCTGCCACCACGTCCGGGTCGGCCATGGCGCCGCCGGGTGTACCGCGGCAACGGCGCTGCCTGCCTTCAGACCGGCGGGATCCAGCAGGCGGGAATGGGGGGCCGTATCCGGCAGGCTGGCGCATCCCCCCAGGAAAAGCGCCGTCGTCAGTACGCAAAAGATTGTTTTTTTCATGGTCATGGAGTTGTTCAGGTATCGTTGATATTATGTTGTAACCAAGGTTGTCATGACAAGTTACGGGCGAAAAAAATATCAGTCCAAGTTTCGAGAAATTACGTCAAGCATCCGCCGCAAGGCCGTAGTGTCATCCTCGGTCAAGACTTCGGTGATCTTTTCTTTTACCTGTTGCACCAGCGGGTTGCACACCTCGATGGCATGCCTTCCCTCGTCGGTCAGGTAGATGAGGTAGGTGCGCCGGTCATTGAGGGCATCAACGCGCCGCACCAGGCCTTTTCTCTCGACCTTGTCGAGAATGCGGGTCGTATTTGCCTGGTCTTTGAGGATCCGTCTGGCCAGTTCGTTCTGGGTAAGTCCGTCCTGTTCCCGCAGGCGAGCCAAAACCACCCACTGCTCGGAGGTCAGGTCCATGTGCTTGAGCTGCCTGCCGATCTGGCACCTGAGCTTGTTAACCACCCTCACCAGCATGAAGTCCAGCGAGTTGTCGAGATCTGTTGTAACCATTAGTTATTACCATAGTTGTTATGACAAGTAAGTGTCAAGGTTTTTTTCCGGGGAAATGGGAACATGCCGTTGCCGGGGTCAGGGAGGCCACTTTTGGCGGGGGGACGTGGCGCGTCAGGTGGCCTGTTGCGGTTGCGCATAGCGCTGGAAGCCGTTTCTCCCCTGTTCCTTGACCCGGTAGAGGGCGATGTCGGCATTCTTCAGGAGGGTTTCCGCGTCCTGGCCGTCGTCGGGAAAGTCGGCGATGCCGACACTGGCGGTTACGTTGAGGGTATGGCCGTTGCAGAGGAACGGTTCGCGGAACGCCGTGACGACCTTGGCGGCGGTCACGGCCGCGCTCTCCGCCGAGGTGATGGTCGGCAGCAGCAGCACGAATTCGTCCCCGCCCATGCGGGAGACCGTGTCGCTCCTGCGCAGGAGCCCCTTCAGCCGCTCGCCCACCGCCTTGAGCAGCAGGTCGCCCATGCTGTGGCCGAGGGTGTCGTTGACGTCCTTGAAACGGTCCAGGTCCAGGATCATCAGCGCTCCCCTGGTGCCGGTGCGGTTGGCGGAGGCCAGGGCCTGGCCGAGGCGGTCGTTGAGCAGGACCCGGTTGGGCAGGCCGGTCAGGGCGTCATGATAGGCCAGGTGATGAATGGTGTCTTCGTACCGCCTCCGTTCGGTGATGTCGTTGAGCATCAGCACGAAGCCCACCAGGTGGTCCTGTCTGTCCCGGATGACGGACAGGCTGCCGTCATAAAAGAAGGTGGTCCCGTCGTCCTGCCGGATCTCGGCGGGAAAGGTGTATCTGCCCTCCTTCTGGGCAATGGCCGCCACCTTGTCCAGGCTGATGGCGGCGATATCCTCCAGAACGAGCAGTTCCATGGCAGATTGGCCGAGGGCGGTGGCCGCGTTGTGGCCGAACACCCTTTCCGCGGCCGGGTTGAAGTATTTCACCTTGAAATGGCTGTCCGTGGCAACAATCGCCATGCTGACGGAAGAGCTGAGGATATTGTCCAGATAGACGGTTTTATCCAGCAGCTCCCTGGCGGTCTGCTGGAACACATCCTCCTTTTCCTTGATGATCTCCTTCAACAACTCGACGTATTTCCCTTCCAGCCCTTTGACGATATCGGTCTGGGTGATGACCCCCTGGATCTGCCCGTCCTGGTCAACCACCACGACCCGGCGGATCCGCTCCTTTCGCATGAGCATGGTGGCCTTGTGAACCGTTGTGCCGATCTTCACGGCCAACACCGGGCTGGTCATGACGTCGCTGACCCGAACGTTCTCCATGTCGATGCCGTCCGCCACCAGCCTGACCACGTCCCGCTCGGTCAGGATGCCGAGGGGCCGCCGGTCCTGCTCCACGACCACACAACTGATGCCCGGTCCGGCCATGGCGGCCAGGGCCTCGCTGATCGGGGCTTCCCCGCTGACGGTTACCACGCCGGGGGTCATGACCTGCTCGATCTTGCGCATCTCCAGAAAATATTCGTGTCCCAGGTGGTTGATCAGGTCCGACTGGGTCATCAAGCCCAGTAACCTGCCGCTGTGATCCACCACCAGTCCCACGGTAACGGGGATGTCTTCGTGGCGGAATAATCGGATGTCCTGCCGGACGCCGTCTTCGTATACCTGGAAATCCTGTTCGCGCAGATCGGGCGCCAGCCGGCCCTTGGCGTCGTGCACTGTTGCGTTCAACACCACCAGGTGCACGTTCACGGAGATTTGGTAAGGCGCCGGATCCTGC
>JAATGX010000013.1 GCA_015688915.1 Desulfuromonadales bacterium | reverse complement strand
CCCACAACTCAAGCCAAAAATCTGTCAATTTGGCGCTTCGTTTGCTACACTGCCCGCCTGAAATGGATACCCTGACACATGAAAACAGACGAAGCGGCATCCGGGTCATCGGCCTGACAGGGGGAATTGCCAGCGGCAAGAGCACGGTAGCCCGTTTGTTCGAGGAACTGGGCGCTACGGTGATAGATGCCGACACCCTGGCGCGCGAGGCGGTCCGACCCGGAAGCGCCGCCCTGGAGCGGATTGTAGGACTGTTTGGTCCGGAAATCCTTCTACCGGACGGCAGCCTCGACCGCAAGGGCCTCGGCCGGCTGGTGTTCGCCGATACGGCCAAGCGGCGCCAGTTGGAGGAGATCACCCACCCCGCCATCAGGACCCTTGCGGAGGAACGCCTCGGGCGGCTGGCCGCGGAAGGGCGCCGGGTGGTGTTCTACATGGCGCCGCTGCTGATCGAGGCGGGGGCCACGGATCGGGTGGACGAGATCTGGGTGGTGACCGTGCGGCCCGAGATCCAACTGGAGCGCTTGATGGAGCGCGACGCCATCGGGCGTGCGGAGGCCGAGCGCATCATCGCCAGCCAGATGCCGCTGGCCGAGAAGGAACGCCACGGCAGGATCGTGATCGACAACAGCGGCACCGCTGAAGAGACCCGGCGGCTTGTGACCGCGATCTGGGCCCGGGAGATAGGAATGACCGATGAACGCTGAGAAGACCCATATCCTGCGGCGGGCTGCCCGCCCGGAGCCGAAGCCCGACCCGGTAAGGCCCTGTTTCGCGGCGGTACCGCGCGGGGCCGAGGAGATCACGGCGGCCGAGCTGGCGCGGCTCGGTGTCCAGGATGTTACGGTTGCCAAGGGTGGGGTCGCCTTTGCCGCCGACCGGGCCGACCTGTACCGCGCCAATCTTTGGCTGCGCACCGCCAGCCGGGTGCTGGTCAAGCTGGCCCAGTTCCCCTGCTCATCGCCCGATGAACTCTACCAGGGCGTGCACAACATCGCTTGGCACGACCTGATCACCCCGACCATGACCCTGGCGGTGGACTGCAGTCTGCGGGATTCGGCCCTGACCCATTCCGGTTTCGTGGCGCTCAAAACCAAGGACGCCATTGTGGATCGCGTCCGCGAGGCGTGCGGAAGCAGACCCAACGTGGATACCGCAGGCCCTGACGTGCGGGTCAACGTACACCTGTTGAAAAACGTCTGCACCATCAGCCTGGACAGTTCGGGCGACCCCCTGGACCGGCGTGGCTACCGGTTGGAGCGGACCGAAGCGCCGTTGCGCGAGACCCTGGCCGCCGCCGTCATCGCCCTCACCGGCTGGGACGGCGCCACCCCTCTGGCCGATCCCATGTGCGGATCGGGGACGATCCCCATCGAAGCGGCGCTGTTGGCGTCCCGCACGCCGCCCGGCTTGCAACGTTCCTTCGGCTTCCAGCGCTGGCCGGATTTTGACGACGGGTTGTGGAACAAGTTGCTCAAGGAGGCGGAGAAGGGGATACAGCGCCTGCCGGTCGGCCTGGTGACCGGGTACGACCAGGACAGCAAGGCGCTGGTGCTGGCGGCCCGCAATGCCGCCAAGGCCGGATTCGAAGGGCAGGTGCACTTTTTTCATGCCGCGTTGGAGGAGTTCAAACCGGAAGGTGACGCCGGGGTGGTGATCCTCAATCCCCCCTATGGCATGCGGCTGGGCGATGAGGACGATCTGCGGGAGTTGTACTGCCGGATCGGCGACATCATGAAGCAGCGCTGCCGTGGCTGGACCGGATACGTGCTGACCGGCAACCTGGAACTGGCCAAGTACATTGGCCTCAAGGCCTCGCGCCGCTTCGTGCTGTTCAACGGTGCTATCGAGTGCCGGTTGCTTAAGTATGAGTTGTATTAAGAGAATGGCCGCCCAGAGGGACGGCCATTCGTTTTCAGTGTCTGTGAATACCGCGTATCAGGGCTTGGCCAGCTTGTGGCAGAACAGGCAGCGGTTCTTGGATGGGTGGTTGGGAGGGAAGGGCACTCCCCGTTCCTTGTGGCAGGGCTCGCAGTATGCCTCCGCGCCCCTCTTGTCCGGCTTGAAGAAGGCCCGCTTGAATAACGAGGCGTCGGGACCGGGGGCATTGCGGTATGCTGCCTCGTAGGAGATGCGGTGGGTATCGTCCCGGGGAACCGGCTTGGTCTTTTCCTTGCCGGAAATGGCAATGAAAATTCCTACAACCACGACAAGCAGGCCTGCAAACAGCCAATCACGTTTATCTATCTTCATGTGTCGTTTTCCTTGTATCGTAGTGTCAGTCTGATTTGACGAGCGAAAAGTAGATGATGACACCCCCGATCACCAGTCCGCCGCCTATGAAGGGAAGCAGCGCTCTCAGCGACAGCTCCTCGCCGGGGGCCGGCATGGCAAAACGCATGAGCACGATCAATGCGAGCAGGGCGAACAGCGTCAGCAGCACGGTTTTTGACCGCTTGATCACACCGTAGAAAAAGACCAGCAGGATGCAGACAAGAATGGCGGGGTGGGTGAAGATTTGATGCAGCGTCAGGTTCTGGATGGTTGTCATCAGGTTTTGGGTTTCAAAGGGCCGCAAGGTCTCGGCCGCTTTGTCCGCAAGCTGTTGTTTATCCATGGGAAGCGCTCTCCGTACTCAGTTGGGTAGTAGCGGGTTGAATGGTAAAGCAAGCCGCACGGTTCGGCAAGAAAAATTAAAAAGCCCGCCTTGAGGGCGGGCTGAGAGGGACATTCAGCTCAGAAACTCCATCACCTTGTCCACGAAACCCTTTTTCATGGGATGGACATCCTCGCCGCTGATCTTGGCGAATTCCTCCAGCAGTTCCTTTTGCTTTTTGTTCAGGTTTGTGGGGGTCTCCACCCGGATGACCACCAATTGGTCGCCACGGCCGTAACCCTGCAGCGAAGGGATGCCTTTGCCGCGCAAACGGTAGATCTTGCCCGATTGGGTGCCTTCGGGGATCTTCATGGATACCTTGCCGTCCAGGGTCGGAACCTCGAGCTCGCATCCCAGGGATGCCTGGATGAAGCTGATGGGGAACTCGCAGACGACGTTGGTGTCCTCGCGCTGAAACAGCGCGTGCTCCCTGACGCTGATAGCCACGTACAGGTCGCCGTTGGGGCCGCCTTTGCCCTGTCCCTCCTCGCCGGTCAGTTTCAGGCGTGAACCGGTTTCGACGCAGCCCGGCACCTTGACCGAAAGGGTCTTGTTGTCCTTGACCCTCCCCTTGCCGCGGCAGTCGGGGCAGGGGTTCTCGACGATCTTCCCCTCGCCGTTGCATTGGCCGCAGGTCTTGCTGACGCTGAAAAAACCCTGTTGGTAGCGTACCTGGCCCGCTCCCCGGCAGGTCGGGCAGACCTTGGGGTCCGTGCCGGGCTGGGAGCCGCTGCCGTTGCAGGTGCCGCACCGTTTGGCAAAGGGGACGTCGATCTTCTTCTCGACGCCGAAGGCAGCCTCCTCGAAGCTGATCTCCATGTTGTAGAGCAGGTCGTCGCCTCGTCTCCCCTGGCTGCGTCCCCGGCCGCCTCCTCCGCCGAAGATATCGCCAAAGATATCGCTGAAGATATCGCCAAAAGGGGTGCCGGCGCCGAACCCCCCGAAACCGCCTCCTCCGAAACCGGCACCGGAAACGCCGGCATGGCCGAACTGGTCGTACTGGGCGCGTTTTTGGGCATCGGAGAGCACCTCGTAGGCCTCGTTGGCCTCCTTGAATTTCTCCTCGGACGCCTGGTCGCCCTGGTTCTTGTCCGGGTGGTGCTGGAGAGCCAGCTTGCGAAAGGCCTTCTTGATCTCGACCTCGGAGGCATTGCGGTGAACACCCAGTATCTCGTAATAATCGCGTTTTTCGCCGTTTGCCACGTCAGGTTCCTTGATAAAGCAACGAGCAGCTACCTCGAAATGAGGCGCTGCCCGTTACTGAGATAACAGCGATACCAATGCTGAATTCACACAATCCGACTCTCACTCGCACCATCAACATTTTCTGATAGTTCGATTTTCTCAGCGCCTTTGTGAGCCCTGTGAGAGATCGCTGTTCACCCTACTTCTTTTTCTCGTCCTTGACCTCTTCAAAGTCCGCGTCAACGACCTTTTCGTCCTTGTTGGCCGAGTGTGCGGCCTGCTCGGCACCCGGGGCGGCTTCGTCCGTTCCGGGCTGGGTCTTGGCGTACATGGCCTCGGCCAATTTGTGGGCCGATTGGGCCAGTTCATCGGTGGCCTTCTTGATGGCCTCCGCGTCCTCGCCCTCCATGACCTTTTTCAGTTCGGCGATCTTGTTCTCGATGCTCCCTTTTTCAACGGCATCGATCTTATCGCCGAATTCCTTGAGCGACTTCTCGGTGCTGTAGACCATGCTGTCGGCATGGTTGCGGGCCTCGATGGCCTCGCGCTTCTTCTTGTCATCCTCGGCGTGGGCCTCGGCGTCGCGCACCATCTTGTCGATCTCTTCCTTGGAAAGCCCCGAGGAAGCGGTGATGCGGATGGACTGCTCCTTGCCGGTGCCCAGGTCCTTGGCCGACACATGCACGATACCATTGGCATCGATGTCGAAGGTGACCTCGACCTGGGGTACGCCGCGCGGTGCCGGCGGGATGCCGGACAGTTCGAAGTTGCCGAGGGTCTTGTTGTCCCGGGCCATTTCCCGTTCCCCCTGGAGAACGTGGATGGAGACGGCCGGCTGGTTGTCGGCCGCGGTGGAGAACACCTGGCTCTTGCGGCAGGGAATGGTGGTGTTTTTCTCGATCAACTTGGTCAGGACGCTCCCCAGGGTTTCGATCCCCAGGGAAAGCGGCGTTACGTCAAGGAGCAGCACATCCTTGACGTCTCCCTTGAGCACGCCCCCCTGAATGCTGGCGCCGATGGCAACCACCTCATCCGGGTTGACCCCCTTGTTGGGCGTCTTGCCGAAGATCTCCTCGACCTTCTTCTGCACGGCAGGCATGCGGGTCATGCCCCCTACCAGGATCACCTCGTCGATATCGGAAGCCGACAGCCCGGCATCCTTGAGGGCGGTGCGGCAGGGACCTTCCAGCTTGGCCAGCAACTGGGCGCAGATCAACTCCAGCTTGGCGCGGGAGAGTTTCAGGGTCAGGTGCTTGGGACCGGATGCGTCGGCGGTGATAAAGGGGAGGTTGATATCGGTTTCAACCGAACTCGACAACTCGCATTTGGCCTTTTCAGCCGCCTCTTTCAGGCGCTGCAGGGCCATCTTGTCGCCGCGCAGGTCGATGCCCTGATCCTTTTTGAACTCGTCGGCGATCCAGTCGATCACCAACTGGTCGAAATCCTCGCCTCCCAGGAACGTGTCGCCATTGGTGGACTTGACCTCGAAGACCCCGTCGCCCAGCTCCAGGATGGAGATATCGAAGGTGCCGCCCCCCAGGTCGAACACGGCGACCTTTTCTTCCTTCTTTTTGTCCAGGCCATAGGCCAAGGCAGCGGCGGTCGGTTCGTTGATGATGCGCAGGACGTTCAGCCCGGCGATCTTGCCCGCGTCCTTGGTGGCCT
The DNA here is from genome assembly GCA_015688915.1 of Desulfuromonadales bacterium. Lineage (GTDB taxonomy): Bacteria > Desulfobacterota > Desulfuromonadia > Geobacterales > Pseudopelobacteraceae > JACPFJ01. The sequence continues at coordinate 5,466 of JAATGX010000013.1, read as the reverse complement.
GGCGCTGGGAGTCGTCAAAGTAGGCCGGTACGGTGATCACGGCGTCGGTAACGGTTTCGCCCAGGTAGTCCTCGGCGGTCTTTTTCATCTTCTGCAGCACGATGGCCGAGATCTCGGGCGGGGAATAGCGTTTGCCGCGCACCTCGACCCAGGCATCGCCGTTATCCGCCTTGACGATCTTGAAGGGGGAGATGGCGATGTCTTTCTTTACCGCCTCCGTATCGAACTTGCGCCCGATCAGGCGCTTGATGGAATAGAGAGTGTTTTCCGGGTTGGTGACCGCCTGGCGCTTGGCCTGCTGACCAACCAGCCGCTCGCCGTTTTCCGCGAACGCCACCATCGAGGGGGTTGTGCGGCTACCCTCGGAGTTGGCGATAACGACCGGCTCACCACCCTCCATGATTGCGACGCAGGAGTTGGTGGTTCCCAGGTCGATTCCGATTACCTTGCTCATAATGTATCTTCCTCCTTATCAGGTCTTTCTCTGTTCAAGTTAGTCATCGTTTTCCCAAAAAACAAGGGGAGGGGGAAAAAAAGTTACCCCCTCGCCATTCAGTCCGTTTTGAGCGCTGTCGAGACCGCCACCATGGCGGGCCGCAGCAGCCGCTCCTTCAGAAGGTATCCCTTCTGGAATTCCTCCACGACGGTGTTGGGCGGATGCTGGTCCGTCGGTACCTGGGTCATGGCCTGGTGAAAGGCCGGGTCAAAGGGGACGCTGATCGCCTCCACAACGGTGACGCCGAACTTCTTCAGGGCGCCCAGAAGTATGCAGTGGGTCATGCGAATGCCTTCCACGACCGCCGAGTTGTCCTCTTCACTGGCATGGGTAAGGGCCCGCTCAAGGTTGTCCACGACCGGCAGGATCTCCTCGATCAGCGACTTGGTGCAATAGTTGAGCAGTTCCTCTTTTTCGCGGCTGGCCCGTTTTTTTTAGTTCTCCAGATCGGCCCGTTCACGGAGGAAACGGTCCCAGTTCTCACCGCATTCTCTGGTCTTGGCGGCCAGTTGCTCTTCAAGGTGATGGATGTGTTCCTCGGGAGTGAGCGGCCCCGCGGTGGCGGTCGCATCGCTGCCGGAAGCAGCATGTTCGGCACTGTCCGTACCCGTTTCGTTCCTTACATGATCATAATCGTGTCTTTTCATGGTTCCTATGGTTCCTTTACTCTAAGTTAGTGGTAATCGGGCAATGCGCCGGCTTAGTTCTCGTTGAGCAGCCTGCTCACCAGACGCGCCGTGTAGTCCACGATGGGGATGACGTTGGAGTAGCCCATGCGGGTCGGGCCGATGACCCCGAGCAAGCCGATGGTGTTGTTGCTGGTGACGAAGCGCGAGGTGATCAGGCTGACCCCGGCCGACTGGCTGACCGGTGTCTCGGATCCGATATAGATCTGCACCCCTTCGGCTGTCATGCAGCGCCCCAGCAGTTGCAGCCGGTGCCCCTTCTGTTCAAAGGCGCGGAAGATGTCCTGCATCCGGCGCACGTCGCTGAATTCGGGCTGGTCCAGGATGCGGGCCTGGCCTTCGACGAAGATCTCGTCGTCCTCCATGGTCACGGCTTGTTGGCTGATGGTCAAGGCCTGGGACATGAGGCTGTCGTACCGCACCTTCTCCGATTGCATCTCCTTGATGATGCGCTCCCGTGCCTGGGAGATGGTGAGGCCTTGCATCAGCTCGTTCAGGTAGTTGCCCATTACGACCAGATCGTCCTCCGGGATGTCTTCCGCCGTCTCGACCAGACGGTTCTGGACCACGCCGTTCGTGGACACCAGGATGGCGAGCACCCGGTGGGGACCGAGGCGCAGGAATTCAATGTGGCGGAACACGTCGGAGATAAAGCTGGGAGCCACCACGATCCCGATATAATTGGACAGCGTGGAAAGGGTGCGGCTGGTTTCCTTGAGGATACTTGACAGGCCGGCCCCTGCCTGGCGGCACCGCCGGATGATCTGCCTCTTTTCGTCGCGGGTGACCTGACGGAGCGCAACGAGCGAGTCCACGTAGAAGCGATAGGCCTTTTCCGTGGGTATCCTGCCGGCCGAGGTGTGGGGCGAGGTCAGAAGGCCCATCTCCTCCAGGTTGGCCATGACGTTTCTGACCGTGGCCGAGGAGAGCGTCAGGGCGTGCCGGCGCGCGACCATACTGCTGCCGACCGGTTCGGCCGTGGCGATATAGTCCTCGACGATCGCTTCGAGTATCTGTCTGCTTCTTGGTGAAAGTTCCACGTCCATGGCTGGCCTCAAAAAATTAGCACTCGTTACGATAGAGTGCTAAAATTCTCTTACAAATTAATCAGCGGCACGGTATTTGTCAAGGACAATTCTCCATTCCGCCACCGGCGGCATTTCCGCCAAATGCAGTCAAATGGCTTGCCTCGGATGGACAAAAGAGTATATAGTTCCCCATTCGACAGCATCGATTTATTCGTGGGTTCCAAGGGGAAAGATCGTGTCCTGGCAGGCTATCGGTATATTCGATTCAGGGGTGGGCGGGTTGACCGTTTTGCGCGAGATCACCAAGGCGCTCCCGCAGGAAGACACCATCTACTTTGGCGACACGGCCCGGGTCCCCTACGGCACCAAGTCGCCGGAGACGGTGGCCCGCTATTCCCGGGAAATCACCTCGTTCCTGGTCCGGCGTGATATCAAGCTGTTGGTGGTTGCCTGCAACACGGCCTCGGCGGTTGCCCTCAACGGGCTGAAGCGCGAGTTTCCCATCCCGGTGGTGGGGGTGATCGAGCCGGGGGCGCGGCGTGCCGTGGCGGTGACCCGCAGCGGCCGTATCGGTGTGATCGGCACGACCGGCACCATCAAGAGCAGCGCCTATACCCGTGCCATCAAACGTCTCAAGCCCGATGCCTGTGTCCTGACCCGGGCCTGTCCCCTGTTTGTGCCCCTGGCCGAAGAGGGGTGGACCGACAACCAGGTGGCGCACCTTGCGGCACAAGCGTATCTACAGGAATTGAAGGATGCCGGGGTGGATACCCTGGTGCTTGGCTGCACCCACTATCCGCTGCTGAAAACAGTCATTGCCGAAACCATGGGACCGGGTGTCACCCTGGTGGATTCGGCCGAAGAAACCGCCCGGACCGTGGCGGAGATCCTGGCGAAAAAGAAACTGCTGCGGCCCGCCGTTGAAAACGGCAACCACCACTATTATGTCAGCGACATTCCCGCCGGTTTCATCCGGGTTGGCAACCGGTTCCTGGGAGGTCGCCTGGAGGATGTGTACCAGGTGGATCTCGACAATGATGGAGAGGAGTGTTGACCATGCCGTCAGGACGGCGTAAACGCATCAACATCAGCCTGCTGATCCCGTTTCTGGTGATTGCCCTGGTATTCGGCGTGCTGATATGGCAGAAGTACCGGGCCAGCCGCGCGGTGCCGCCCAAGCCGCATCTCCAGCAGCCGTCCGGCGCACGCACGGCAGTGTTGTTCTTCGTGGCCGACGGCAGCAGGCTGGCGCGGGAGGCGCGGGAGCTCGAACCGTGCAACGAGACGGCCGCCTGCGTCAAGAACCTGCTGGACGAACTCTTCAACGGTCCGGTGGGGGAACTGGACGAGGCGCTGCCGGAAGGGGCGGCGTTCAACACGGTGCAGGTCGCGGGCGACATGGCCGTGATCGATCTGAACAGGAGCTTTGCCGATGATCTGCCGTCGGGAAGCTCGGCCGAGATGCTGGCGGTCTATTCCATTGTCGATACCGTCTGCGCCAATTTCCCGCACATTGCCCGGGTCAGGCTGACGATAGACGGGGCGGCCGAAGCCCGGCTTCGTCACCTGGACCTCGCGGAACCGTTGACCCCCGATTATACCCTGGAAAGCGGCCCCATCGCGCCGGACGCCGATAGGGCCGCCCCATCACCCACACCGAAGAAGGGAAGTCAATGAAACCATTCCGCGAGGCCATCCGGGAACAGGTGCTGATACTCGACGGAGCCATGGGAACCATGCTCCAGGAGCGGGGACTCAGGGCCGGACAATCACCGGAGGAACTCAATCTGACCATGCCCGATGTGGTGGCTTCGGTGCATCGTGACTATGTGGCTGCCGGCGCCGACATCATCATCACCAACACCTTTGGCGGCACCCGCTTCAAGCTGGCCCATTACGGGCTGGAGGGGCGGCTGGCCGAGATCAACGCCCGCGCCGTGGAGATCGCCCGCAAGGAGGCTGGGACAAGGGCCTACGTGGGCGCCTCCATCGGACCGACCGGACAGTTCGTCGAGCCGCTGGGCGAGGTCACCTTCGACGCCATGAAGGCCGCCTTCCGCGAGCAGGCCGAGGCGTTGATCAATGCCGGCGCCGACCTGATCAGCCTGGAGACCTTTCTGGACATCAAGGAGTGCCGGGCCGCGGTGATCGCCATTCGCGAGGTGTCGCCGGACATACCGGTGATCGCCATGCTGACCTTTGACGACAATGGGCGTTCCGTACTGGGCACGCCGCCCGAGGCGGCGGCCATCACCCTGACCGCGGCCGGCGCCGACCTGGTCGGCTCAAACTGCGGTCTGGGCGTGGACGGCATCTACGACATCCTCCGCAGGATGCGTGTTGCCACCCATCTGCCGCTTATCTCCCAGGCAAACGCCGGTCTGCCGCAACTGATCGACGGCATCACCGTCTTCCCCGGTACCCCGGATGAGATGACCGCCTACCATGAGCGGATGATCGCCCTGGGGGTACGGGTGATCGGCGGCTGCTGCGGTACGACGCCTGCCCATATCCGCGCCATGAAGGATGCCTTGTCCGGTTGTCAGCGCTCCTGGGAACCGCGTGCGGAAACGACCGGCGTCACGCTGCTCTCCGGCCGCGCCGGGTGGACCGCCGTGGGGGGCGGGAACAAGACCGGCATCATCGGCGAGCGGATCAATCCCACCGGCAAGAAGCTCTATTCCCAGGAATTGGCCGAAGGCAAGGTGGCCTACATCCGCCGCGAGGCCATGGAACAGGTCCTTGCCGGGGCAACGCTCCTGGACGTGAACGTGGGTGCCCCGGGCATCGATGAGCCGGCAGCCATGGAGCGTGCCGTATTTTGCGCCAGCGGGGCCGCCGGCGTGCCACTTGTGCTGGATTCCTCCAGCCCGGCCGCCCTGGAGGTCGGCCTGAAGGCGGCCGACGGCAAGGTGCTGATCAATTCCGTTTCCGGCGAGGCCAAGAGTCTCAGGCGGGTCCTGCCGCTGGCGAAGAAATACGGCGCCGCCGTGATCGGCCTGGCCCTGGACAACAAGGGGATCCCGGATACCGCCGAGGGGCGGCTGGCCATTGCCCGCCGCATCCGCACGGCGGCCCGGCGCCGGGGCATCCCGGACGCAGATATCATCATCGATTGCCTGACTTTGACGGTCAGCGCCGAACAGAAACGGGCCGCCGAAACCCTGCGGACCATCCGGCTGGTCAAGGAAAAACTGGGACTATCCACGGTGCTGGGGGTCAGCAATATCTCCTTTGGCCTGCCGCAGCGGCCGCT
>JAATGX010000005.1 GCA_015688915.1 Desulfuromonadales bacterium | reverse complement strand
GTCTCCACGGCCCGCGCCATGGGAATGGACGCCTTGCCGAACCCGGCCACAACCAGGCGCCGGAATCCGCCGGAACGGTATTCCTCTTCCACCCGTTCCAGGTGCGGCTCCAGGGCCGCTCCCGGCTCCACTGCCGCCAGGGCCGCCGCGAACAGCGTGCGAACGATCTGCCGGTCCGCCGGCATCAGAACCGGTACGGCCCTTCGCAGACCGTCTGTGCAAGTGCTCTCCGTTCATTGGGCGCTTCCCGCTTTTGCAGCGCTTCCGATAGTTCCTCCGGCTTCCCCGGCCTGCCCACGGCCGCCATGGCCTCCACCTGGAACCCGTCCGGGATGTTCAGGTCTGACCTGGCGCGCTCATAGTCGAAACCCTGCATGGCATGGACCACATACCCCTGCAAAGATCCTTGCAGCGCCAGGTTTTCCCAGGCGGCTCCGGTGTCGAAGGAATGGGTGCGGCAGGGCTGACCGCTCTGGTCAAAGGTGGTTTGGGAAATGAACACGAACAGCGCCGCGGCGTTTGCGCACCAAGCCTTGTTGCCGTCAACCAGCAGGTCGAAGAACAGTGGCCACTGCCGGCTGTTGCGGCGGGCATAGAGGATGCGCCAGGGTTGGTTATTCATGGAAGAAGGCGCCCAGCGGGCCGCCTCGAACAGGATGAAGAGATCCTCGGGTGAGATCTCCTCGCCCGACATGGCGCGGGGGGACCAGCGGTCGAGAAAGAGGGGGGTAACGGCGTGGTCGGCCTGACGTCGTTCGCTGCCTTTGATCACGGTAATGCTCCTTTCCGTGGCGGCGGTGGAGTTGAGAAAGCGCTATTCCACCGCCTGCACCACAACACACTTGAGATATTCCGCCTCGGGAAACGCAAGCAGCACCGGATGATCCGGGGCCTGGGAATGGACCGAGACCAGCCTGACCTCGCGCCGGGCCAGCCGCGCCGCCTGGACCAGCATGTCGCGGAACGCCTCCCGTCCCATGTGGAAGGAACAGGAGCAGGTGATGAGATACCCTCCCGGTTCCAGCAGTTCCAGGGCGCGGCGGTTGACGGTAAGATACCCCTTGGTGGCCTCGGCGATGTTCTTGCGGCTCTTGACAAAGGCGGGCGGGTCCATGACGATCACGCCGAAGCGCCGCCCCTCGTGATTGAGGCTGCGCAGGCGGTCAAAGGCGTCGCACTCCTCGAAGGCTGCCCGCCCCGCCAGGCCGTTCAACTCGGCGTTGCGGGCGGCCTGGGCCACGGCCCGGGCCGAGATGTCGATCCCGAGGCACGACGCGGCGCCAAAAGCGGCGGCATGCACGGCCCAGCTCCCGGCATAGCAGAAACAGTCCAGCACCGCCCGTCCCTCGCAGATACCGCGCAGCAGGAGGTGATTCGTCTTCTGGTCCAGGAAGCCGCCGGTCTTCTGGCCGCTGCGCAGATCAATCAGGAAGCGGAGACCATTCTCCTCCATCTCCACCAGATCGGGGATCTCGCCCGACAGCACCTCGACCGACTCCGGCAGCCCCTCCAGGGTGCGCACCCCGACATCGTTGCGGGCAATGACGCCGCGGGGGTCGAATACCCGGTGCAGCGCCTCCAGCAGCAGATCGCGCCGCTGCTCCATGCCGGCCGAAAGGATCTGGATCGAAAGATAGTCGCCATATTTATCCACCACCAGGCCGGGGAGAAAGTCGCTCTCGCCGTACACGGCGCGAAAGGTCTGCAAGGCGGGATACATCGTCCGGCGATGGGCCAGGGCGGCCAGCAGGCGCTGCTCGTAGAACCCGGCGCTGTCCAGGTCGTCCCGCTGCCGGGACAGCAGGCGGAAGGCGATCAGGGAGTGGGGATTGTAAAAGCCGCGACCGACGAAACCGCCCCCGGCATCGAACAGATCGGCGCCGGCGCCCGAATCCCGCGCACCCTCCAGGGTGGCGATCTCGTTACTGAAGACCCAGGGATGGCCGGACTTGATGCGTTTGTCTTCGTTTTTTTTCAGCGTGATTCTGAGCATGGAATTCCGATGGAATACGGGGTGGCTCCCCTTTTTGGCAAAGGTAGACTATTTATTCCCTGACAACGCATCGGCGATGGTCACGCGTTCGGGGGGGTCGTCCGGGGCGTCGGACTGGGAGAGAAACAAGGCGTTGACCGCCACCAGCAGGGCATTGAGCCGATCCAGATCGATGACGACCGAACCGGGCAGCGACTCGCACTGTTCCAGATTGAGCGGGCAGCAGTCCACACGCTGTTCGTTGTTTTCCGCATAGAGGATGGGCAGTCCGTGGGTACGGCAGATGATCGGGCGGGCCGCGTAGAGCAGACATCGGTGATGTTCCAAGAGCGGACACCGCTCACCATCGGCATGTTCCTCCACATGCCGACGGATGGCCGCCGCCTCTTCGGTGGGCAGGCTGTCGAGCGCCGCCCTGAGCGCGGCCGCTTCCACCGGAAAGAGCGTGACGGCCGTGCAGCAACTGCTGCATCCCTCGGAGCAGGTAATATGTTCGCGCAACGCAGCCGTGATCCCCTGACAGAGCGCATCGATCCGGGCCACCAGGTGGCGGTAATTTTCGAGAACATCACCCATTGATTTCATATACTACAATTTTACGGGGATTTAAAGCTCTCAGTAACAAAGCGGCCTCCGGCATCAGGATTGGCGAAGCGATACGGATTGCATGGCCGGATAAAATGTAGTAGATAGAATGGGCGTGCGCAGAATCCCCTTGTGATTGGACAACCATGCAATTCCAGCCCATCAAACCGAAGAAGGTTTCATCGCAGATCGCAGAGCAGATTCGGAGTTCCATCCTGGCCGGCGAATTCTCGCCCGGCGACAAACTTCCACCGGAACGTGAACTGGCCGAAATGTTTGGGGTTTCCCGGCCATCGGTGCGGGAAGCGATCAACATGCTGGCCGCTTCCGGGCTGGTCAAGGCGTACCAGGGAGGCGGAACCGTGGTCATGTCGCTGGTGGAGACGGTCGCCGGCAATCCGCTTACCGAACTGATCCGCAACGAGCAGGAGCGGGCACTGGATGTGATCGAGGTACGCAAGGGCATGGAGTCGTGGACCGCCTATTATGCCGCCCAGCGGGCTCTGCCCGAGGATGTGCGCCGGCTTGAGGAGTTGGTGGGGGGGATGGAGCGCAATCTTGACGGCCTCAAGCCATCCGAGGACCTGGACGCCAATTTCCATATCGTTATCGCCCGCGCCACCCATAACATCGTCTGGCTCCACCTGATGCAAACCCTCTTCGATGCCATGAAGGAGTTCCAGCAGAGCGTCTGGCGGGCGGTTTACCTCACCAGAGAGGATCACCATTTGCTCTTCGGCCATCACCGGCGCATCTTCGAAGCCATCCAGGTGAAAGATGCCGAGGGCGCGCGGGATGCCATGTTCGCTCACCTTGCCTTTGCCGAACAACGCAGCACCGCCTACGTCACGCGGCAGATCATCTGAAGACCCTCCTCAACCATACGGCATGCAGGCGCTGCGGGATTACCGGCTGGAATGCATCTGGAGCGGAATTGTCATTGCGACCCGAGGCGGAACTTTTGCGCCATGCGCTGCCGATAGTCCACGATCTCTTTTCGGAGTGACGCCAGCTTCGCCATCCTCTCGTCGACCTTGTTGATATGCTGGTCGAGGATATCAATCAGCCGTGGAATCATCTTTTCCGTCTGTCTTGCCTCACCATAGGCCACATAAAGGTCCTGCATCTCCTTGATCGTCAATCCCAGTTCTTTCAGCTTCATGATAAACTTGATGCGCCGCACGTAATAGGGCGTATAGCCGCGGTTGGCGCCATCGGCGCGTTCCGCCGCCTCAATGATGCCCACCTCCTCCCAGTAGCGTAGCGTCCTGGTCGTCAACCCCACTTCCTTGGCCAGGTCCCCGATCGGGGTAATTTCCTCGTTTTCCTTTACGTTATCCATAACCTTCCCATCGTTGTATTTTTCTTTCTTAAGTAAGCAGAATCCCCTGATTTGTCAACATAGTTTATGGATCGGGACGAGAGTTCGCACAAACAGCCCAGTGTGACGCCGTTTGCATGATCCATGGCGCTTGTTACGGCCGCATGCCGTTGGTTTTTGCTAAAACAGATTCCATAATTTATTTTTCATATAAAATTGTTTTATTTATAATTGACATGCACGTAAACGAAATATAATATGCACTCACCTAACCGCAGCCCATCCATAGCAGTATGCATGGGGCTGGGGGGATTTTCCTGTGGCGGCAACATACGAAATCCCTCTAAATCCCCCTTTGCAGAAGGGGGATTTAGAGGCATCGACAACAACATTCCTTCCCGGAGGTTTTATGCACATCGCCGCTCCCCAACCCTACAGGACCGAGCACAAGATCCGCTTCGTGACCGCCACCAGCCTGTTCGACGGCCATGACGCCGCCACCAACATCATCCGCCGCATGCTCCAGGCCTCGGGGGCCGAGGTGATCCACCTGGGCCACAACCGTTCGGTGGACGAGATCGTCACCGCCGCCATCCAGGAGGACGCCCAGGGGATCGCGGTCAGTTGCTACCAGGGTGGTCATTGTGAATTCTTCAAGTACATCATCGACCTCCTGCGGGAGCGGGGCGAGGGGCACATCCGGGTTTTCGGCGGTGGTGGAGGGGTGATCGTGCCGGACGAGATCGCCGAGATCGAGGGGTATGGAGTCAGGAAGATCTTCTCCCCCGAGGATGGCCGCAGGATGGGGCTCCAGGGGATGATCAACCTCATGCTGCGGGAGTGCGACTTTGCGCCCGAACGGGACCTGGAACAGGAGGTGGAGCGTCTCAAGGACCGGGACATTCGCGCCGTCAACGCCCTGATCTCGGCCTTCGAGGCAACGGTGCATGGGCATTCCGCTACGATCGAAGACATGAAGACACAGATACGCGCCATGGCCCGCGAGGCACCGGTGGTGGGGGTGACCGGCACCGGCGGGGCGGGTAAGAGCTCGCTCAACGACGAGTTGGTGCGCCGCTTCCTGCGGGACTTTCCGGACAAGGGCGTGGCCATCCTGGCGGTGGACCCGACCCGGGCCCGCACCGGCGGGGCCCTGCTGGGGGACCGCATCCGCATGAACGCCATCAACACCAGCCGGGTCTACATGCGTTCCCTGGCCACCCGCGATTCCCGCAGCGAACTGTCGGCGGCCATCCGGGACGCCATCGACGTGGTGCGGGCCGCCGGCTTCGACCTGATCATCGTGGAGACCAGCGGCATAGGCCAGGGGGATGCGGCCATCGTGGCGATCTGCGACGTGTCGCTGTACGTCATGACCTGCGAGTTCGGCGCCCCCACCCAACTGGAGAAGATCGACATGCTCGATTTCGCCGACATCGTGGCCCTCAACAAATTCGAGCGCAAAGGGGCCGAGGATGCCCTGCGCAACATCCGCAAGCAGTACCGCCGCAACCGCAGCCTGTTCGACGTGCCGGACAGCGAGATCCCGGTGTTCGGCACCATTGCCAGCCAGTTCAACGACCCCGGCACCAACGTGCTCTACCGCCACCTGATCGAGGTCGTGAACGACAAAAAACAGGCCGGGTGGCAATCGTCGCTGAAGATCACCGAGACCGAGAGCCTCAAACAATATGTCATACCACCCGACCGGGTCCATTACCTGGGAGAGATCGTCCAGACCGTGCGGCGCTACCACGGGCGGGTTGAGGAACAGTCCGCCAGGGCCCGGCAACTGTTCCAGGTGGAAGGGGCCAAAAGGATCCTGGCTGCCTCCAATTCAACGACCATCGCAGAGCTGAACCGAGCAGCCGCACGCCTGAACGGCGAACTGACAGAAGAGACCCGCAGGATCATCGCGGAATGGCCGCAGATCAGGGAGTGTTACCGCGGCGACGAACTGGTGACCAGGGTCCGCGACACGGAGATCCGTACCGGGCTGTTCACTACCTCCCTCTCCGGCACCCGCATCCCTAAGGTCTGCGTGCCCGGCTTCGAGGACTGGGGCGAGATCGTGCGCTGGTGCAAGCGGGAGAACCTGCCCGGCTCGTTCCCCTTCACGGCCGGGGTGTTCCCCTTCAGGCGCACCGCTGAGGACCCCAAGCGCCAGTTCGCCGGCGAGGGGAGCCCGGAGCGCACCAACCGCCGGTTCCACTACCTGTGCAAGGACGACGACGCCAAGCGCCTCTCCACCGCATTCGACAGCGTGACCCTCTACGGCGGGGACCCGGACTTCCCGCCCGACATCTACGGCAAGGTGGGGGAGAGCGGGGTCTCCATCTGCACCGTGGAAGACGTCAGGAAGCTCTACGCCGGGTTCGACCTGTG
>JAATGX010000154.1 GCA_015688915.1 Desulfuromonadales bacterium | reverse complement strand
CTTCCTCCACCAGCGCCTCGCAACGGTTCGTGGTGGAGTTAAAGTCCCCAGCTACTCCGTCCCAGTTGCCGGTAGGGGGGCACGTCGGTGGCATCGTGCATTTGTCGATGGATGCGCTCCAAGTGTACCCACCGCTAGCGCATACAACGGTCGCGCTTGCTTGACACATATCCCTGGAGGTGTTCAGGGTGGAGCTAGCAGGGCAGGAAGGCGTATCCTGCTGAACGCTACACAGATTTTGATCCAGAGGGCATATCTGCTGCCCGTCGCTGGTCTGCTGGCACTGCACCAGGCTGTCCTTGGCGGCATCGGTACACCAGAGTTTACCCTGATCCGCCCCTGGCAGCGGCACCACCACCGGAGTCGATATCGATGTGGCCGGTTTCACGCAGTCCAGGGCCGTGTTGGGCCATTCCACTATTGCCGGCAGGGCAACCGGGGTAGGGCCATGGTCCCCTTCATCGGACCAAGTACCATCCGTGTTGATTGCGGCAAAGTTCTCGCCATAGCAAATGTGGTTCGGGTTGACTGCCATTTCATCCGTCGTGCAATACCCATCCGGCTGGCTCGGAGCCCAGTTGGTGTATGTAGAGGTGCCATCCGGCCAGGAAAAACGGCTCGGAACAATTACAGGGGCTTGACTTGGCATACTCCAGTCGGGAATGTTGTTGGCATCCGTGAGGTCGATCCAGGCTTTCTTTGCAGGATATGAAGTGGTTGTCGGTGCCACAAACAAGCTGGAAAAATTCGAAAAGATGGCATTATTGACGGCAGGGCCGGTAACCACCGCCAGACGGGCGCCCTGGGCCTTGGCCAGGGTGTTCGCCACCGGCCATGTGGCTGGGGCCCGCGTGATTGCGTAGGTGGTTGCTGCATCCGGGCCGAGGATGAACTTTGAGAAAGTTGTCTGGTCGCATGTGGTGGTAGACGCCGCATGGGCCAGACCGGTCAGACCGCTCAGGGATACAATAAGAACCCCGAGAACGACCGACAGGCAAAGTCTGATCATTTCGCCGAGCATATCGCATCCTGGGCCGCACTGCCTGCGGCATTGAGGGCACCCACTACCGAGCCCATATCGGCGCTGCATCCGCACGGCGTTACAACAACCTCGCCCGTTGCCGAGTCGGCCGGGCAGTTCCACGTTCCACTGGTATTTGACGTGCAATCCTTATAGTAAAAGAGATATTGGGTGGCGCTTACGGCACCCGTGGTTTGTGCTGCTGATTGATTTGTATCGGTGTAAAGCACGCCCGTTTGTGTAACCGGCACTTTGGTCTCACATACTTCGTTACAGGCGGTTACGTCGGCCGCTGTTGGTATGCCATAGGTCCTCGTTGCGCCCGCTTGTGTGGGATCGGTATATCGAAATGACGATCTGTCCGGCATTGAAGTGCTGCTTTCAATCGACGCGGCATGTGCTTTTGCGGTGGTGAAATCGTATCCCGGTGAGGTGTTTTTGCAGTTAAATGTCCGCTTTTGAACGAACCATTCTTTGCAGACGGTTACTGCCGGTAAGGAACCTACCCCTGGAAGGGTTTTGCAGGTCTGACCTAATTGTCTGTTCCGCATTACGAGGCCGTTAACAACGACGGGCCGGTCGTCCCATTCGTCCTGCTGTAATGTACAGTCGGGATTATTTTCGTATTGAGTGCAACCGAGGCTGGTTACATCGCTCTCTTTCTGAGTAACGTATTGAGCGGTGAAGGTCCAATTCAAGACTGGAGTCTGATAATTGCCTGCCGGGCAAATACCGTTGATGCTGGCGCCTGCTATCTGGGTGCCGATACCTACACTAGGCGTCCAGGTTGGACTTACCGACAATCCATTGCAGCCGTTAGCGGCCGGCCAACTACCGACAAAGGAAACCGTCTGAAGGGCGTAACCACCGAGTTGGTCGGATGGTTGAAATGTGTAGTTTATATTCGGCATATGTAACCCCTTATTGTCTACGCCGGTGAAGCTGAAGAGGTTATCGGCGACCTGGACGAACGACCAGGTAAACGAGTGGTCTATGGAGACCTGTGTGCTGCCGCTCTGGGACTGCATCAAGGTGATCGAGGATAACGACGGTTGCACTGAGTTGGTGCATGTCACCGAGGTTGCCGATTGGCTCAGGGCTGCGTTGGTGACGATGTTGTACAACGACCGAGGCGCTGCTTTTTGCGCAGTCAACGCATTTTGAGCGGCATTATTGAGACTTGCGGAGTCTGAATAATATGTTTGAGGTGTTTGTGTGTCGGCTGACGACATCACGGGCATGACATCGATTTGAGCCTGCGTCATGGTCGTCGTGTCGCTGCCTTTGGATATCGTGGATGGTTTATAGCCATAATAGGTAAGTACCGAACTGCCTGCGGAGTTGGAACCGGATGAAGCGCTGGAGATGGCCATGCCGGTGTTGGCCGCCAGGAAGGCGCTGAGGATTCCGCCGCCCACATCGGAGCCGATGACGCCCAACTCAATGAGAGTGGAGTTTTGGCCGGTGCAATAGTTATTGAAACAGTAGCAGCCTGCCAGCCCACCGACACTGCCGGGGGAGCCCGGAGGACCGCCGCTCGCCGTTTTGGCGCTAACGGCGCCCGTGGACACAAAGGTCCAGGCGCGATACTGGCAGTTGCTGAAATTGCCGGTGCATTGGATATAGCCGTTCTGGCACACGGCCGCGATTTCCTGCCCCGGGCCGTCGCCCGGCATGGGGAAGGTCTGGGCGTAGTTGAGGGTGCCGGCGCCGGTCAGGTCCTGCTGGAGGATTATGCTATGCAGATCGCCGGTCGCAGGGTTCGGATTCAAGGTGATCTGGATGAGCGGCTGGCCGGAGGTCTGAAAACCGTTGGCGGCGAACTGCGTCTTGCCGTCGGCGCTCGTGATCGTGCCGGCTTTCATGAGCGGCGTCACCAGGTTGTCGGACAGGGCCTTGCCGGTGCCGGCATAGGTGCGCATAGCCGTGCCGGTGACAGTGGCGGCGTCCTGCCCCTGCTGCACATCCGTAGCGGCGCCCTGGGCTGTGGCGGCCAGTATGAGACTAAGAGCGATACTTGCGAACCATCTCATGGATAGCCTCCGTCCAACTCATGCCGCTCTTTACCATCGCCTCCATTTCCGCGTTCTCCTTGCCGTTGGAGGTGTAAAGAAAGTAGTTGAAAGGGTCTTCGGCGATGCGGACCACGCCGGACCCGTAAGGGGTGTCCATATACATTTCCGAATATTTCGTGCCGTTGCGTTGCAGGCTTTTCAACAGTTCGATCGTGAACTCGTCGTAGTCGATCAGCTTTTCACTGAGTGCCTTCTCGAAGTCGGGAGATTCGAGGTAGAACTTGTAATCGGCGTTGCCCCAGATGACGTCGCCGACTGCACCGATTTTCAGCTTGTCGAGGATGCTCTGCAGGATTACCCAGAAGCCGCCCTCGTATTTTCTCGCCCGTCTGAATCCGCCGCTGATGATATCCACGAACATCGGGTTCTGGCCGCGACCATAAAGCACCTTCCATGCCTCGTCGAACTTGACCAGGCGCGGGTTGGACCGGTCGGATAGGTAGAGGTCGCGGGTCATTGCGTCCAGGACCACCAGGGTGAGGGTGTTGAACAGGTCGGGAATGTTCTGGAGGGTTTCCAGTTCAAAGACGACCAACCGCTCGTCTTTGATGTTGAAATTCGACTTGCCGGTGAACAGTTTCCCGTACCGGCCTTTACTGGTGAATTGTCGCAGGTTGAACGCCAGGTGGATCGCTTGCTCTTTGAGCGTGGCCGTGCAAATGTCGTGATCCTTCACGTGCTCCGGATATTCTTTCAAATAGGCGTACACATCATCGACACTGGCGTCATTACCGTTGTCCTCGAAAGCCCAATCCGATGCGTCCTTGATAAGGTTGTTTTCAGTGGGTGCTATGATCGGATTGTCTGCGGTCGAAAACGCCATCTGCTTCATAATGGATGCGGTGGAGGAGAGATCCTGGAGCTGCGGCGAGAATCCCTCTGCGTCGATGCGGTTATCCATGCTTATGGTTGTGAACGGGTTGACGTTGATATCCTCGTGGGCGATGTCGATAAACCGGCCTTTTCTGATCTTGCAAAGCTTCTTGTACGAATAGCCGATGTCAACGAGCCGGAGGATCGTGCCGGTGGTCAACTCGTTGAAGGACACCTTGTTTTCACCGAAGCTCTTGCCGCCCCCGGAGGTGGCGCAGATCAGGCCGTTGTAGTTCAGGGCTGCTTTGGTGAAGATGGAGAACGGCACGATCTGGCCGCTGCGACCCTGAAATATGGTCTTCGCATCCGGAGACCCGGAAAACTCGGCCTGAATGGGGAGCATGTTGCAAATGGCATCGGGATCGGCCATGCGGTCGCGGCGAAGGAGGAAGAGGTTCCGCTTGTTGGCCCTCATGTTCAAGGGGAGGGCGGACAGGAACAGCGCCGACAGGATGCGCTTCTCCTCCTGCATGACATACCCGTTCGACTTGAATATGCTCAGCGCCCGCTTCACCGCGCGGTCAACGCCGGTGTAGGTCTTGTCGTAAAACCACATGATCGGCATGATGCGTGCGAACGACTGGCCGAGTTCGAGCTTGTCGCTGGCCCAGAGGTGTTCCTCCTTGCGGCGGTTGAGGGACCGCACCTTTGAACCGCCCACCGCCTGCTGCATCATGATGAAGTCGGTTTTCCTTCCGATATAGCTTGATACGTCGTCGTAAATGATGTTGAGGGTGTAGATGTACGGTGTGCGGTGCTGGTCGTTGTCGGACCGTAGACCCCAGATGCCACCGCAGATCGACTCCTTCGTCTGGAGCGGGTCCACCTCCTTTGGGTTTTTTTTGGGGGTGATGCACCGCCAGAACCTGTCACCTATCTGCATGTGGTCCGGCTCGACCTTGATCTCCGTTTCGGCAACGAGAACCTGTTCGTTGATGGGTTGCTGGTCATCGTAATAGGCTGCCAGGTTCTCGCCGGACCGGGACGTTTCAGGGACGTTGTCGTTCATGAGCCGCCGCAGCCATTCAAGGAAGTGCCCCGGCTTCATGGGGTGGGGATCGAGCTTCATGCCGATCAGGATCTCATGGACCGTGCTTCTGACCTCGGAAAAGACCACATCCGATTTCTCGGGCACCTTGAGGGATACGATAAGGCGGAAGTTGCGTAGCGGGATGTGGGAAAGTTGCGCGATTCCCGTCGTGCAGGAGCGCAGAAAATCGCAATGCCTCTCCACGGCTTCATGGACCAATGGGTCGTCCGAGCCCGCGCGCAGGGCTCGGTACGAGTCAAGCACGGGTTCGATATGGTCGTCGGCATGAAACAGGAATTGCAGCACCGACATGGGGGGCAAGGGCAGGGCGAGAAGGGCTTCGGATATTTCCAGCACCTTTTCCGAGCTGAAGCAGAGGGGAGTGCATTCCCACAAGGCACCCTGGGTTCCGTCGCTGTTGGCGTACATCCCCTCGCCTTCGTTATGGGCGAACCAGACGAAATACTTGGAGAACTGGTTGTGCCAGTGCAGGTCCTCCAGTTCCTTTCTCGTGGCTCCGACAAAATCTCCGGTGAGTTTTCGTGCGAGACGTTTGAGCATAGGTCATTCCCCCGGGCGGACCAGTTGGTTACCGAGCAGGAATTTAGGCTTGCCCAGGATGACGAAACGGTACGAGTCCATGTCTAAAACATCGCCGGTTTCTCCCTGCATCGAAAAAAATTTGATCCGCATGACCGGCGGCGGCACCACGATCGGTGTCACCGGCTGTTTGAGCAGTGTGGCCTCCTTGGTCAGAAGAGCCTCCTCATAGGCGGTCAAGGCGGGCGGCTGGCCAGGTGCGGGAGAAGCTTGGGTCGGTTTCGGTTTCCCGCTTTTCGCGCAGTCCGGACAGGTGTCGAGCACAACTTCGCCGTTGGGCGGGTTCTCCGCAGGCCGAGGACTATCGACAACCTGTGAATAGACTTCGGGCGTGGACCCGCAGATGCCGAATGGGGTGTCCTTGCCGCATTTGAATTCCGACGCGTATGGATTGCAGCCCGCCGTGGCGAGCAGGCTAATACCAAGTAAAATTTTTGTAATTCTTGATCTCTAGGTCAACTCCCTTCGTCACAATGATGGTGATCTTCTTACCATTGCCGACTTCCACCACTGGTAAACTCTGGTGCAAGAGGTCGGCATAGACGTCGGTGATCTTTTTCATGCCGCCGGAAATGCCTTTCCCAAGAGCGGCGATACCGACGTCCTGCGCGGACGTGCCGTATGAGGTTATCGGCCCGACTGAGCTGATAGTGTTGGACGCCGACGTGAGGGACATTCCGTCGCCGAGTCCCCCCAGAAAGCCTGCTGCGGCGGCGAGGCGGACTATCTCGCCGAATTTGGGTGCCGCGATGATCCCCTTCAGGCCGGGAAAGCCGTCAGCATCCTCCACGAACCCTTTGAGTTCCGATTCTATGACGGCCTCGCCTGTTTTCGACAGGCAGGTAAGCGATAGTGGCCGAACTTTCGCGCGGGAAGTCGCCAGGTTCCCGAGCGCCTCCGACACGACAAAGCATCCGGAGAGTTGCGCGGATATACCGTTCGGGAGCTGCGCCGGCGCCGATATCCTGAGGATCAGGGGGGTGAGTTCCCCTTTCCCGTCCTCAGTGGCCGGCACCATCAAGCCATTGAGGGTTCGAGCGGACATAAAACCCACGGGTAGGTGGACCACCTTTTTCTCTTTTTTTTTATCTCCGGCAGTCTTCGGGTCATCCGGCTTATCTGCTTTCTGCTTGGCGTCGGAGTTTACCTTGTGGTCGATATCGCCACCCCAGATGAATTCCTTCTTCTTTGGGACCATGCCGCCCTGCGGATAGTAAGAACCGTTCTCACCTGGAGGTTCGGGAGCGGTAAACCCGATCTTGCCTAAGCTCGGTTGCTTCGGAATCGGTGTCTTGACCATGGAGGCAGCGGGGGTGTGATTGTGTTCATTTACCGGTTGTTGCGGCGCTCCGGAAAACTTTTGCCTGTCGGCTATCGCTTGATCAATGGGACTGATAATGCCCGGTTTCGCACCGGTTCCCTGAGGAGCGGTGCGGGCCGATGAATATGGGTTCATGCGACTGGCGGCGGCTTTTTTCTTGTTTTCCTCTTCGAGAATCTTGTTGATGGCCGCCAGTTGTGAGGCTGTGGATTTCTCCATCAGGGATTTGCCGTCGATGGCGATTGGTTTGACCTCAACTTTGCGTGCCGGCCGAGGTTTGATCATGAACGTGTCTCTCTTGAAGGTCCAAATGATGATCAGCGCGGCAACGGTGCCGCCGACGGCAGCGCTGATCCAGATTCTTCGCCGGGTCTCAGGCTTAAGTTTTTCCATCCATTTATTGGCCATCGTTGCCCCCTCCCACGATTTGGGGAGCGGCTTTCAGTTCCACAACGAACATGCGCGCGCGCTCTCCTTTTGCCGGTCTCTGCGGCAGGATCCCGATGGCGGCTATCGACAACGGGTTGGGTGTTATTTCCTTGCGCCTGAAATCGTTTTCAGAGGTGAATTCGACTCCATCCACCTGGGGTACGAGATAGAATTCCTTCAGGACGATCCCTTCACCGTCGATAGTGATGGTTCTTTTGAGAGTGATCGATACGTCTCTGAGCAGGGATATCGGTGTGTTCTCGGGCTTGACATCGAACGAAGCGGGTAAATCGTCGTTGTAGGCGCGGCGGATGATCTCCGTGATCTTCTTCTTCGTGTCGTCGTCACGGAACATGGTGAGGTTGTCACGAATTTTGTCGGCCTTGCCGCTTCCCAGGCGGATGGTCTGGGTTGGAACGCCCATGGGCACAGCCACGATCGAGTAGATGGTGTCACCACAGGGGATGTGCATTTCGGTTGGTATGGGATCGGGGTAAACGATCTTGGTGCCATCCGTCAGAAACTGAAACTTAACCAGGGCGTTGTTGGGGCTGGGGTAGTCCTTTTTTATGTGCTTTTCATCACTGACCCAGATGTCCTTGATCGCGCCATCGGTGCAGATTATCCAGTTATTGTCAGACCGGGACATGATCGCCTTTTGCGTCACAACCGGCAGTGCGATTTGGCCGCCGCTCGCATCGTCAGGGGTGGTCGGTGGCAGGGAGACCTCATCGTAGACCTCTTTGGCAGATTTTTTGGGCTCATCGACGGCGGCGCGCTGAATGCCCTTTGGCTGTACCGCATCCTTCTGCGGTTTGCCGCCGTAACCATAAAAGTTAGAGGTATTGAGCCCGCCTTTGTCTGAAGGTCTCGCTGCCGTCACGGCTTTTTCGACGACTGCCGGCGTAATCTGGTCGGATTGCAGCACCATCTCTGTCTCCGTCTCGGCGGCCTGGGCCGTGGCGGCCAGAATGAGAATGATGATCGGAATGAAAAGCTTATTTCGCATTTCTGTCTCCCGGCTGTGGAGCTGTCGAATTGGTATCGGGCTGTTGCTGCCTGATCTTCTCCCCGAACGAGATGAGTTGGAAAAGGCCGTCGTTTATCTCGTATGTGATGATATAGACTTTCTCGGTGACATCGACGAAGGCCATGTCCACCCAATGGCGCTCGGAACCGGTGATCGTAATAACCCTCTTTTCACTGTCAACTTCGATCGGTTTGCTGATGACGAATGAGGACGATATCCTCGCGTTCTTTATGGTGTCGGCCAGGGCATAGAATTGCTGGTGAGCGGCGGCGAAAACGTCACCGGGCTTGAAATACTGCAGCAGTTCGCCGAACTGATCGCGAACCGAGTCGGGGTTGTAGTTGAGCGCCAGCGTGCAAATATCGCGAGTATGTTCGTGGAGGAGTTCTTTCGGGATTTCGTCACCTGTAACCACCGTTTTCTTGGTGATCCTGTTGGGCATCAGTATGGTGCGTTGATATTTCATCGCACGGTCGATCTTGAAGCCGAGGAAAAATTGCCCGATGGTGAGGACTATGATGCAAAACTTCAGAAGACTATTTTGAGTAATGAGGTTTTTAAGTTTGTTTTCATACAACGAATCGAGCATGAGAGTTTTCCTCATTCATGGAAGCACTGTTCAAAGTGGCTGGGATATCCATCGAACCCGGTCAGGCCATAGCAGTACAGTATTTGCTGCATGTAACCGGTAGGGTTTCGTCGTTTGGCCCGCGTGTAGAGATAGGCAACAATCGGTGCCAGGAGGCAGGACGGTTTAAACATGAACCAGGAGATAAATATGAATCCGAAAAATACTAATATCTCATCGATCTCCCAGAAGCAGAATTGGGGCAGGAGATGGATGTACTGTGGAAACCGAGCGCCATAAGGGACTGACATAGAGTGACCTGTTCGTTTGTTTTAAGTGCCCGCCAGTCCCTGAGGACTGGCGTTACCACTAACCCCAAATCAGAGGATGAGGCCGAAGTTGTTGACCATCGAAGGCAGAATGAAGAAGCCAGAGGAAGCAATAAAGCAGCAGATCGCTATCCAAAGATTGGTTTGCCCCATATTCCAGAAACCGGCGCCGCCGAAGCCGAACGCGAGGAGAAACCCTAACCCCGTGTTGTACAAGGTGATCGTCAGGTCATACAGACCGGAGCCGCTGCTGCCGGGGGTCGGGGTCAGGAAGGCACCTGCGGTGGTGGCGATGGCACATACCAGAGCTGCAGTAAACGCGGAGACTTGATGCTTTCTGTTCTTGCTGAGATGTTTCGTTTTCAATATTTTTCTCCTTTCTTTGTGAGAAGTTTTTCGATCTGGGGCACGTTGGCCCCGTTGACGAATGTGCCGTTGATGAAATAGGCCGGGGTGCCGTTGATGCCGGAAATCAATGATTCGGCTTGAGCCTTGATGCGTGCGTCGTTAAGAACGACGGTCGGAAGGCTGGTCTTGTCGTACTTGCCGGTTTCGACTTCGTCCAGGGCCGAGGCGGGATCCTTTGCCGAGAGGATGTAGTCGGAATGGGCTTTGGCCTGGGGATGGAGCTGGGTCAGCGGCATCATAAACACGTACCTGGTTACGTCGGTGCGGGTCTTCCAATACTCGTGCATGCGCCGACAGAACGGACAGTCAGGATCGATGATCTCGATCACCTCGTTCGGGCCTGAGCCGATCTTGATTGCATCGTTGAGGTGCTTCTTGATGGTGTCGTACTTGGCGAACATGATTTTGTCCTT
>JAATGX010000301.1 GCA_015688915.1 Desulfuromonadales bacterium | reverse complement strand
TTCCTCATAACCGGCTTTTAATTCCAATTTCATTCGGCGGGTGTCGTTTCAAAGGGAACGGGCAGGGGGTAATGCGGTTGCGGCGCGGTCAGATCCTGACCCCGTCCCTCATCAACTGGGTAAAGTCGTCGGCCCTGAGCGGCCGGCTGAACAGGTACCCCTGCATCTCGATACAGTTGTGGAAGGAGAGGAATTCCATCTGGGCGCGGGTCTCGACCCCCTCGGCGGTGACGTTGAGCTTGAGGGCCTGGGCCATGGCGATGATGATCTCGGCGATGGCCGCGTCATCGGGATTGGTGGTGATGTCGCGCACAAAGTAACGGTCGATCTTCAGGCGGCTGATGGGAAAGTGCTTGAGGTAGGAGATGGAGGAATAGCCGGTGCCGAAGTCGTCGATGGAGAGGCTGACCCCCATCTCCTTCAACTTGCGCAGCAACTGGATGTTCGCCTCCACGTTCTTCATCAGGATGCTCTCGGTCAGTTCCAACTCCAGCCACTCCGGTTCCAGGCCGGTTTCCATAAGAATGGCCGCCACCGCCTCGTCCAGGCGTTGCTGGCTGAATTGCCGGCCCGACAGGTTGACCGCCACGCGCAGCGGCGGGAAACCCTGCTCCTGCCAGTTCTTGTTCTGACGGCACGCCTCGCGGATGACCCATTCGCCCAGCGGGATGATCATGCCGCTTTCTTCCGCCAGGTAGATGAACTTGTCCGGGGCCAGCACCCCCAGGTCCGGGTGGTTCCAGCGCAGCAGCGCCTCCATTCCCACGATCTGCCCGGAACGGGCGTCCACCTGGGGTTGGTACATCAGGAAGAACTCCTCCCGCTCGATGGCCTTGCGCATGGAGTTTTCCAGCATCATCCGCTCCAACACCTTGATGTTCATCTCCCGCGAGAAAAACTGGACATTGTTGCGGTCCTGCTCCTTGGCCTGGTACATGGCCAGATCGGCGTGCTTGAGCAGCGCATGGCCGTCCTCGCCGTCCATGGGGTAGACGGCGATGCCGATGGAGCCGGTGGTGTAGATCTCGTGGCCATCGACGTAAACAGGTTCGGCCAGGATGGCCAGAATCTTCTGGGCCACGGTGCTGTTCGCCGCTTCGTGCCCCACATTGGTCTGGAGTATGACGAACTCGCCGCCGCCGAGACGCGCCAGGGTATCGCTGTCGCGGACGCAGGCCGACAGGCGTTGGGCCACGGCCAGGAGCAGCTTGTCGCCGGCGCGGTGCCCCAGGGTGTCGTTGATCCGCTTGAAGCGGTCAAGATCGAGGATAAGCACCGCCATCAGGTGCTGCTCGCGGGCGGACTGGGCAATGGCCAGCTTGAGACGGTCGTGCAGCAGGTTGCGGTTGGGGAGCCCGGTCAGGGTGTCGTAGTTGATCAACTGCCGGATTTCGCTCTCGGCCTTGATGCGGTCTGTGATGTCCAGGGTGGTGCCGGAGACGAGCCGGGCCTTGCCGTTCTCATCCGGTTCCACCTCGCCCTGGCTGTTCACGACAATCTCGCCGTCACGGCGTGAGTCGATGCGGTAGATGATGTTGAACGGCTGGCAATTCTTCACGGATTTGAATATCGCCTTTTTGAACGCCGGCAGGTCCGCCGGATTGATCACGGCGAATACCCACTCCACACTGATCTTTTCGGGCGTTCCGGGGACAAGGCCAAAGATGCGGTAGAGCTCGTCCGACCAGTAGATCTCACCGCTCCGGATATCCCATTCCCAGCTTCCCATGCCGGCGATCTTCTGGGCACGGACCAGACGCGCCTCGCTCTGGTGCAGCGACAACTCGGCCTGTTTCAGCCGTTCGCGGGTCTCGGCCTCGTGCAGTGCGCGGACAACAACGGTGGGGAGGCGGTCCAGAAAGGTGGTATCCTTGAGCAGGTAATCGCAGGCCCCGGTCTTCATCATCCGTACCGCCAGGCTGGCATCGTCCCGTCCGGTCACCATGATGAACGGGGGGGGATCCCCCAGGCCTTTCAACTGCTCGATGAACGAGGCTCCGGTCATGTCGGGCAGGGTGTAGTCCAGGATGATCAGGCTCGTGGAACTGTTGTCGAGCCACTCCAGCGCCTCCCTGCCATTGCCGGCACAGTAGCTGGAAAGGCCTTCATCCCGCAGGGTGGACGCAATCAACTCGGCAAAGCCGCTGTCATCCTCGATGATCAGGATCGGTGCCGTTATGGTTATGTTCTGCCGGGTTTCGGTCACAGGCACTCTTTTCGTGGTTACTTCGATTAAAGTCCCCCTTTGAAAAAGGGGGATTTAGGGGGATTTACCTGTAACGACACACCTTCAAATCTCCCCTGACCCCCCTTTTTCAAAGGGGGGGAACGCTGAGCGGAAGATTGACGCTAATAAGGTTTTTTCTTCAGCCGCCACCCTTCCTTGTTCACCTGGGGGACACGGGCAATGGCCAGGGAATCGGGGGGCACATCGATGGTGACGGTTGTGCCGGCGGCCACCAGGGAATTGCGCCCGACAGTGACCGGCGCCACCAGTTGCACGTCGCTGCCGATGAACACGCCGTCGCCGATGACGGTGCGGTGCTTGCTGACGCCGTCGTAGTTGCAGGTGATGGTGCCGCAGCCGATGTTGACGTCGCTGCCGATCTCGGTGTCTCCCAGATAGGTCAGGTGGGACGCCTTGGAGCCCGCGCCCATGACCGCCTTCTTCGTCTCCACGAAATTGCCGATTTTGACGTGGTCCGCGAGAACGGTGCCGGGACGCAGGTGCGCCATGGGGCCGATGCTCACGTCGTTGCCCAGGTCGGCCCCTTCCAGCACCGATCCGGCCTTGATGTGGCAGCCAGAGCCGATGCGGCAGTCCGAGATGGAGGTGCCGTGCTCGATGATGCAGGCCCCAGCGATAACCGTTTGCCCGTTGATATGGCAGTTGGGATGGATGACCGTGTCAGGGGCGATGGTGACCCCGTGGTCGATATAGGTCTGCTCCGGGTCGATCAGGGTCACGCCGGAGAGCATCAGGTCGCGGTTGATGCGTTGCCGCAGGAGACGGGCCGCCTCGGCCAGTTGAACCCGGTCGTTGACCCCCATGATCTCGTCGGCGTCTCCGGTCGGCATGGCCAGGCAGGTCACCCCCTTGGCAACGGCGAGCGCCACCAGGTCGGTCAGATAGAACTCGTTCTGGGCGTTCGCGTTGCCGATCGAACCGATATTGGCGAACAGGAAGTCCGACTCCATGCAATAGATGCCGCTGTTGATCTCGCGGATCGCCCGCTCTTCCGGGGCGGCGTCCTTTTGCTCGACAATACGCAAAAGTCGGCCGGTTTCATCCCGCACCACCCGGCCATAGCCGTCGGGATTGCCCATCACGGCGGTCAGTACCGTGACGGCCGCCTGGCGGGAACGGTGAAACCGGATCAGCGCCGCGAGTGTTTCCGGACGCAGGAGCGGCGTGTCGCCGCACAGGATCAGCACCGTGCCGTTGAAACCGGCCAGCGCCTCCCGGCTGCAGGCCACGGCATGGCCGGTGCCGAGCTGCTCCTCCTGCACGGCCGTGCGCACATCCCCGGCGGTGCGGAAATAGTCGGCCACCGCCTCGGCCTGATGCCCGGTCACCAGCACTATCGGCGCCGCACCCGCGCCACGGGCGGCATCCACCGGCCAGGCGGCCAGGGGGCGGCCGGCAGCCGGGTGAAGAACCTTGGCCACCCCGGATTTCATACGGGTTCCCTTGCCCGCGGACAGTATTACGGCGGCAACGTTATCCATCGCGTCCTGCTCCATTCACCAATAATTCCGATATGATCAGATTGGACAGTTTATTCGATGAGGAAAATCGCGTCAAGACAATATGGGGACCGGGGATCAGGGACTGGGGATCTGTAACAGCTTTTACCCGTCCCCGATCCCTGGTCCCCGGTCCCCAGCTCCGGCCGGATTAGGGCTTTACACGCCCATCGGTTTGGATATATTCTCGGCTGCAACCCACGAAAGGCTTCACATGGCACTCGTAGACGACCTGCCACAACTCGAGCGGCTGCTGAACGACCTCGTCACCAGGTATGAGCAGTACTTCATCGGCCTGGAAAAGCGCGAACCGCTCCCCTTGCTGGGCGAGGTGGAGAAGATCGTGCGCCGTTACGCCACGGCTCCCATCACCAACACCATGTACAAACACAAGTACCAGATGCTGGTGGCCCGTTTCAATACCTACCGCGAGCATTGGAACCGCGTCGTCAGGCTGATCGAGGAAGGGAAGTACTCCCGCGACCGCTTCATCGGCGAATTGCACCGGCGGCAGCAGGGACCGGCCCCCTCCGGCCGTAACGAGGTCGCGCCGCCGCAGCGGGACAGCGAACTGGAACGGGTCTACCAGGAATTCCGCGAGGCCCGGAAGGCGTGCAATCTGCCGGTGGACAAGCTGAGCCGCGACCTGGTGGCGGCCACCATCGAGAAAAGCAGGCCGGAGTTGGCCGCCCGGATGGGAACCGACGATCTGACGTTCCGGGTGGTGATTGAGAACGGCAAGCCCAAGATCAAGGCCAAGCAGCGTAAATAACTTCCAAGCCTTGCCACGGAGTCACAGAGGCACAGGGATTGCGGTGGAACCGGTCCGTTGGAATCGCTCACACAATTGCTTGGAATGCATAATCCATCATCCTCACTCAAAGCTGTTCTCTGAGCCTCTGTGACCCTGTGGCAAAGGCGAAGGATTTTAATATCCCATGACATCACTCATCCCCCAAACCGTCGATATTCTGGCCGCCCTGGCCCGGGGCGAACGCCGCATTGTCCTGCCCGGCCTGAAAGGTTCCGCACCCGCCTTTGTCCTGGCCGAACTGCTTCGCGCCCGGCCGGGGAACCTGCTGGTGATGAGCGCCGATCAGGAACGTGCCGAGGAGTTCTGCCGCGAATTGGCCTTCTTTGCCGGCGGCGCCTTCACACCGCTGCTTTTCCCGGCCTGGGACAGCCAGCCCTTCACGGCCGCCTCGCCCCATCCCGACATCTCCGGCGCCCGCCTGGACACCCTGTTCCGGCTGCACGGCAACCAGGCGCGAGTGGTGGTCCTGCCGGTGGCGGCGGCCATGCAGCGGGTCCTGCCGCGGAAGCTCTTCAACGAGGCCTCCTGTTACCTGGTGGCGGGGGAGGAGTTCGAGCGGGACGACCTGCTGGCCCGGCTGGTCAGGCTGGGGTACGCCAACGTGCCGCTGGTGGAGGATCGCGGCACCTTTGCCGTGCGTGGCGGCATCCTGGACATCTTTCCCCCCAACTTCAGCGCCCCGGTGCGGATCGAGTTTCTCGGCGACACGGTCGAGACCATCCGCTCATTCGATCCGCTCACCCAGCGTTCGCTCCAGGCCATGGAGGAACTGGTGCTGCTCCCCTCCCGGGAGATCCTGCTGACCG
>JAATGX010000156.1 GCA_015688915.1 Desulfuromonadales bacterium | reverse complement strand
TGCGGGGACGATTGTCCATTTTTGGGACATCTTGCTGCCGCGCAACTACGTCGCTGCAAGGAGATACGCCCATGAACAGCATCTTTCAGCTCAAAAGATTACCGCTTCTTTTGCGGCTCGTTTGATCCATTTGGTACTTCAAGTGAACGACACACTCGTGTGAAATAAGCCGGCAACGGGATCGCACCGGCTCAACCGGAGGGACATCATGGGGCTTAACAAGGTTGGTATCTTGACAGGGGGTGGAGACTGTTCCGGGCTGAACGCCGTTATTCGTGCCGTAACCAGGTCCGCCATTATCGAGCACGGTGCAAAGGTCGTCGGCATTGAAGCGGGATTCGAAGGCCTGGTCTTTAATCGCACCCAGGAGCTGACGATCAAGACCACCAGGGATATCCTCACGCTGGGGGGGACCATCCTGGGCACCACCAACAAGGGAAACCCTTTTGAGTGGCGTGAACAGAATGCGGACGGCTCCATAAGCGTGTACGACTATTCGGACAAAGCGGTGCAAACCATTCGGGAGCTGGAACTCGATTGCCTGTTTGTCGTTGGCGGGGAAGGCACGCTGGAGCTCGGCTACAGGTTTCAGGAAAGGGGGATTCCGGTAATCGGTATCCCCAAGACTATCGACAACGACCTGGATAAGACCGACTATACCTTTGGCTACCAGACCGCCGTACAGGTCGCCTGCGAGGCCCTGGACCGGCTTGCCACCACCGGCCGCAGCCATCAACGGGTCATGATCCTCGAGGTCATGGGGCGCACCGCCGGATGGATCGCGCTTGAAGCGGGCATTGCGGGCGGGGCCCATATCATCCTGCTTCCGGAAATACCTTACGATATCGAGAGCGTCGTACGGAAGATCCGGTTTCGAGCCAGGGGAGGAAGCCCCTACAGCATCATCATGGTAGCTGAAGGGGCCAAGGAGATCGGCGGGGACGTCGTTACCCAGGAATCCGCAACGACCCGGCTTCAGGGCGTGCCGCAACTGGGCGGCATCGGCTTTCATCTGGCCAACGAGATCAAGAAGCGAATCGATCTGGAGGTCCGTTGCACCGTATTGGGGCACGTCCAGCGGGGCGGCACCCCGACCGCTTTTGACCGGGTATTGGGCACCCGGCTTGGAAGTTACGCCGTTCAGGCGGCTGCGGAGGAAAAGTTCGGTACCATGGTTGCCCTCCGGACACCGAACATTACGTTGGTACCGTTACAGGAGTTGGCGGGCGTTGTCAGACGCGTTCCCCTGGATTCGCAGTTGGTCAGGTGCGCCGAGTCGATCGGGATCAATCTGGGGCGGGAGGTAGGTTGATGGTTGACCGCTGATTGAGCGAGATGAAACAAAAAGGACTGAGCACGTGGCTAAGTCCTTTTTGTTTTTTGGAACAATGAACAAAATGGCGATAAGCCGGCTGAGCATGTTCCTGATATCTTGCGTCCCTATTTGCAGACCTTTTTTCCTCTCGAAATTACGATATTTTTCCACAATCGTGAGTTTTCTCTGTTTTATTGCTTGGCGCTGAGAACTCGCATTTCAGAAAGGTTCTGCGGGACAGGCTGAACTCCATTCGTGGTGGTCTTTACTTTCCAAAAACATCAGCCATAGATAAATTTTGCTGGCAGAGCGCTTTCTTAACGAATTGATCTATTTCCGCTGCATGCCCCTCGTCTGGCATCTCATGGGTACCGCTTACAAATTCGATCTTGGGGAACTCTTTCTGCAAAAGGCTCCGATATTTCTTTTTGAAAGGACAAATCCTTTCCATGCAATAGGCGAAATGAATTGCGTCCACGCCACTTGCCACCAATGTCCGCACACGGCGTACAATCTTCTCCGGCGCTATGAGGGTCGGACATCCGGAACAACTGATAATGCCGACTACCTGGGCGCCTCCCCGATCTGCATATTGGGCGAATTTTCCTTTGCCGGTATGACTGTCTTGAAGACAGCCGAATGAGCTGCAAGCCATGTCGTTGGTCATGTTGGAGCAGGTAATGATACCGATGCGTGCCATGATGTTTCCTCCTTGATACAGGTTGTCGTTCACCCTGAGGTGACGGTGAAAATAAAAGCGGAACTTCGACTTTTTCCATCGCGATGCCGCGGGTTATTTTTGAATAGGCGCATGAAACGGGTATCAATGTATATTCCGGCGTGTTTGCATGTTTTCAACTACCGGTAAACCAGGCCACAAGGCGGGCCCATGTATCGACAACATTATTTCTCAGCGGCGCAACAGCACCCACCCCGGTGATAACGGCCAATGGTCTTCGGTTGGTACATAATGTCTCTCTACAGCGTTGTCCTCTTTAGGCAAGTTGTATATGCAACATACTGGTTAAAAAATATATTGATCTTACTTCAAGCGTTCAGCTATCACATGGAGGGATAAAGCGCCGTCTTCACCCAGCAGCTCAAGGGCGTTATTTTGGGCATGTTGCCACTGGTCATGCGAGTCCACCATCAATTGCCTGTCGAGATCAGTTGTTCGGACGGCCTGTCCCGGGCCGGTGCCACTTACATCCACCCAACCGCTTTTTTTCATACGGTCAATTGCACGGCTGACGGTTGATTTCTCCATCTGTAGACGAGTACCGATTTCACCAGGGCTGGAATCGCCCTGCACGAGCAGAAGAACGAGAACGCTCGCTTGATTTATCTTGATGCCATAAGGTTGCAGTGCACGGTCGTACAGGTTGCTGACAACCTTGTTCAGACGCCGGACTCGGCCTGCAAGGCATCGATTAGCCACTAGCCGTGCGATTTCATGCGCTTTGGCTTTATCTATCGCATTCATCGTGTTGCATATACAACATGATCATATTTCAATGTCAAGATGTTTTTTCACAATCGGAAAAAAGAAAACCCGGTACGTTTTGGGTACAGAGGGGGCTCTCTCACTTTTGAATCGCTGGTGTCCCCCTCCATACCAGGAAGGAGCAACCTTCGCCAAAAGGCATGGCCGTGAATGGATCGCTCTCTCCATTCACGTTGATTCTAATGGAAAACTTCAACCCGCGGGCAACCGACTGTGATCCTGAAAACGTCCTTTGACAGGGGCGGGCGGCGGATGATACTTTACTTCAAACAGGGTGCGCGGATAAAGGAGCGGACAATGGAACGGGCGCTGAGAAAGAAGGGGAACGGGTCGGCAGGCTCCAGGTGTGTTGCCCAGGAGGGCAGCGGCGGAATGCGGGGGAATGATGCCGGTTCGGCCCCGGACAACAGTCCGCTCATGGTTGCGCAGCAGCAGAAGGCGGAGGAGACGCTGCAGGGCGGGTTCATCTCCCAAGCCACAGCCCAACGGAGAGAGGAAATCGCCGCCAAACCCAGTAACACCGGCTTGTCCAATAATCTCAAGACAGGTATCCAATCCATCTCCGACATGTCCATGGACAATGTCCGCAATGTCCACGTCCACTATAACTCACCCCAGTCCGCCCAACCGAACGCCCTGGCCTATGCGCAAGGGAGTGACATCCATGTCGTACCGGGGCAGGAGCAACATCTGCCGCACGAGGCATGGCACGTCGTGCAGCAGGCCCAGGGCCGGGTACGGCCGACGATGCAGTTGAAAGATGGGGTGCCGGTCAATGACGACGCCGGGTCGGAGCATGAGGCGGATACGGGAGAGGCCAAGCCAGGCAGAAATAGCAGACGGTGGAGTAGGACAACGTAATGGCTCGGCTTCAATTTGCTATCCACTCTCGCGATTGGCGCGAAAATAGAAGATATGAGAATTTATGATAATTAAGTTTGACAATAGTGCATATAATTGTAAATAATTATTATTGTTATGACCACAAAACGAACGACATCACTGTACCCTGCCTCCACTAAGGAGTTGAAGGAGTTGGGGCAACGCCTCAAGTATGCCAGGTTGCGCCGACGTTTCTCCATGGAGACGGTCTGCGCCAGGGCGGACATTTCCCGGCCGACGCTGTACAAGGTGGAGAACGGTGATCCTTCTGTGGCCTTGGGAATTTATGTCCAGGTGCTGCGCGTTCTCGGTTTGACCGGCGATCTGGCGCTCGTGGCAAAGGATGATGTCCTTGGCCGGAGCCTCCAGGATGAAGCCCTCCTCCGCCGGAAACGCGCCCCCCGTCAAAGAAAGAGTGATACCGATGGCGCGGATGACTAAAACCACAAACGACCAGATATGGGTGTGGCTCGATGATCCTGCCTTCGGCCCGTTGCAGCACATCGGCACGCTTTCGCGCGGCGATCGGGGCTCCGTCCGCTTTGCCTACAAGCGGGAATGGCTGAAACAGGCCCATGCTTTTCCGCTCGACCCGGAACTTGACCTCACGTCCGGCGAGTTCTTCCCCGACAACGCC
>JAATGX010000051.1 GCA_015688915.1 Desulfuromonadales bacterium | reverse complement strand
GGCCCCTTTTCGGACGCGCTGCAGCAGGTCCTCCTTGTCGACCCAGCGAAATGGGACCGCCTCGTTCTCTTTCATGGTGTGTTTATCCATCCGGCATTGTTCATCATTCCGTTCTCCCTGGCGCCCACAATCGGAATCCCCGTTCACGCTACAAGCGCCTCTTTCAGCCGGTGCCCCTCCTCGGAGAGACTGAAAGTAAAATCCCCGCGCGGCTCCAACAGGCGACGGGTCAAAAGCCGCACAAATCCATGGCTGAACTGCGTGGCGGTCAGGCCGTCCCGCAGACATTCATCCTGTAACCGTGGTATGTCAATGATCTGGTCAGTATGATGGACGTGGCTCCGCAACAATACCAGTATGGTGTTCTCGACCGAAGAGAGTTGCAGATCGACATTCGAGCCCTGCACGTTCTGATCACTGTTTTTCTGTTCCATGGCTGAGTCCCCTTTCTCCATCCTGCCGGCGCTCTGCCGGCCTGATTGTTACAGGGCAGGCAATCAACTTTCGTGCCAAGCTCCGCTTGCAGCAAAATTGTACTTATTTTGTAGCATGTTACAACACATCCGGCTATCACCCGGAAAGGACCTGGCCGCGATCTTCATCCCCTGGGTGGTTGGATCGGCCTTCAGGCGCGGGTCGTCAACCCGCCTGTATGGGCTTAAGCGCCGGGGGTATCACATGCCCCGGAAGGCCGGGGATACGGGGTTGACAAACATCCATGGCAGGTGGGCGGGAGGTAAAAAAGGGTGATGATATGGCAGATTGCGGAGTTAAGAATGGTCGTCGAAGGGAGGGGTTTAGAACGTAAAGAAACTTTACGCTCGGCTGTTTTTTCGTCGCAAGCCCGCCCCTGGCAAGGGGTTACCCGGAACGTAAAGAAACTTTACGTTCTGAATGAAACCCTCCTCAAAGGCGCTATTGATCGGGATTTATAAAAACGTAAAAAAACTTTACGTGACTGGAATGAAATACAGATTGGGGTTTTATCAAGGGCGGGGTTGCAGCTCCAGATCCTGAAGCACGAGCCGTTCCAGTGCCTCGTCCAGATACCCGCGCCGGCAATCCACACCGTCCACGGCACCGGTCTTCAATTTGCGGAAGAAACGGCAGCCACCAAAACAGAGGGGCAGGTAGGCACATTCCAGGCATTCGTCGTTCTTCCACATATCCAGGTCGTGGGATGCGCGGTAGTCGTTGATCCCCCCAGCCAGGGTGCCGATGGATAGCTCCGGCCATCCCATCAGGGGAGGACATTTGTAGAGAGTGCCGTCCCAGTTGACCACCAGGGTGTTGGCCAATTCCACCATACAGACCCCCATCTGCGGTTTGTCCACGGAAAAACCGCGCCGCAGGGTCTCCTCCCGCAGGAAGAGAGAGGCCTCCATCAGCCATGGTTCGTCGCCGGCGAAACAGGCGGCGGAGTGGGCGTCATGGCCACCGGACTTGGGATGCACGGGGGCGAACTGCACCGGCCCCAGTCGTGCCGGGTCCATACCGGCATCCAACAGGGCGTCGAGCATGGCCGGGAATTGGCGATAGTTCTCTCGGGTGTAGTTCCCCCCCGGCTTGAGGGTGATGAGGTCGTACACCGCCTGCAGGTTGTTCAGGATGGTGCCGAAGCTCCCCTTGCCGGAGACAAAGGGGCGCTGGCGGTCATGGACCTTGAGCGGGCCGTCCAGGGTGATCTGGGCGCTGTGCAGTCCCAGGGGGAGCAGTTCCTCCACGGTTGAGCGGGTCAGGAGCGTCCCGTTGGTCACCAGGCTGCACGAAAAGCGCGTGCCGGCGGCGGTGGCCGCGTCCCATAGGGAACGGGCGATCTCCTTGAGGAGCGGCACGGCCATGAGCGGCTCGCCACCGTAGAACCGTATCTCCACATCCCGGCCTTGGTCGATATGTTCACGCTGCACATGGCCAATCAGGAGCCGGGCGGTTTCGGCGGTCATGACCCGGTTGGCCCGGAAGTGCCCTTCGAAGCAATAGGGGCAGGCCAGGTTGCAGTCAAGGGTCAACAACACCGTTGCCGAAAAGGTTGCCGAGCGCTGATTGGTGTGGTCAACCAACCCGGCCATGGCCCGGCGTTCCGCTGCCGGGTCGTCGGTCCAGATATTCAGGCGCCGCAACAGGTCGCGCTCCGCTTCGGCCAGGGAGCCGGCACGGGCCGCGGCAAGCACCCCTTCCGGGACGCGCACCATCGAGCCTTTGCGGGTCGAGTAAAGGATGGCGGAACCGGGACGGCCCGGGTCGGGGAACGAGATAAGGTAGCGGGAAAGGGGCATGGGTAACTCGTTTAAAATAGAAGATGGGGAGCTTAGGGCTCCCCATCCGCTCGATCCGTCAGGCCCGAGCGCTGCTGCATCCGGCAGCGCAGCAGGCGCTTACCATCTCCGTCGTCTCCACCCCGTGGTCCAGCACGTCGATTGCCATAAACTCACCTCCTGTAGGGATTTTATGCCCATTGCCTGGATGGGCGCGACTAATGATAGACAAGATCGCCATAATTTGCTAGAAAAATCCAATAACCTAGCCAGCAGCGCATTACAAGACACCAGGACTTCCGATTGGGCCGGATCTACTCACAAAAACTGCTTGTTGCCCTGTTGGCATGCCTGCTCGGCGGTGTGGCGCCGGCCTTTGCTGCGGAAGAGCCGCTGGAGTCCCTGGGGTTCATCGAGCCGGCGGAATC
This sequence comes from Desulfuromonadales bacterium, assembly GCA_015688915.1. GTDB lineage: Bacteria > Desulfobacterota > Desulfuromonadia > Geobacterales > Pseudopelobacteraceae > JACPFJ01. The sequence continues at coordinate 16,958 of JAATGX010000051.1, read as the reverse complement.
GGTTGTCGCCACCTCCCGCATCCCCCGTCCCACCTCCAAGATCGCCGAGAATGTCACCGTGGTCACGGCCGAGGACATCGCCCGCCTCAACGCCCATACCCTGGCCGAGGTTCTGCAGACCGTGCCCGGCATCCAGCTCGATCACCTCGGCACACCCGGCACCTGGACCTTCTTCAATATCCAAGGGGCGCTCAACACCACAGTGCTGGTGCTGATCGACGGCATCCGACAGAACGACTTTCAGCAGAACATAGCCACACCGGGGCAGATTCCGGTACAGAACATCGAGCGGATCGAGATCGTCAAGGGGGCCGCCTCGGCGGCCTGGGGCCCGGCCCTGGGAGGGGTGATCAACATCATCACCAAGTCCCCGGACCCGGAGCGCAGGGCCGGCGGCATGGTCTCCGGCTCCATCGGCTCCCGGTTCACCGCCGACAGCCGGGCCGAGGTAAGCGGCGCCTGGGAACGCCTCGGTTACTACCTTACCGCCGGCAACCTCCGTTCCGACGGCCTCACCCCTAATACGGACACCAGCCAGAACAGCCTGTACGGCAAGCTCACCTACCTGTTGCCGAGCCAGGGGACCGCCACCTTCGGGCTGTCATACCTGTCGGCCGGGCCGGGGCTGGACGAGGGGGACACCTCCAAGTGGGGCTTTGTCCACGACCGGAACCAGTACCGTCGCGCCAACGGCTTTCTCAAGCTCAGCCAGCCCCTGGCCCCTCTGCTCACATTGGATATGGACGGCTATGTCACCAGCCGCGACGACCATACGAAATACGGCGGACGCGACAGCCAGGGGGCCATCGTCTTCTTCAACGACTTCCAGGCCCGGGAGTCGAGCCGCGGGACCAATGTGCGCCTCACCTGGGGGGACGGCCAGCGCAACCTGGCCGCCGGGATGGAATACGGCCATGCCCGGGCCAGGAGCATGGATCTGCTGAGCGGCCTTCCCCCTGCCAGCGACATGAGTTGGGACAGTTGGGGGCTCTATGCCAACGGCACCTACACCATCGGGGCGTTGACCATCCTCCCCGGCATCCGCCAGGACTACACCGGCATTTCCGGCGACAACACCAGCTACACCCTGGGGCTCACCTACCAGCTTACCGACAGCACGGTGCTGCGCGGCTATGCCGCCAAGGGATTCTCCCTGTCGAATGTGGCGTACCGGGACAACCTACAGGAGGTGCGTACTATCCAGGGGGGGATTGAGACCGGGGCCGTGCCGTACCTCTGGCTGAAGGGGACCTACTTCTACAACGCCCTACGCAACAGCCAGACCGCGGGGCTGGTGCCGCAGATCACCAACCAGGACCGCCAGGGGTTCGAGGTCGAGGTCCGCACCACCCCGTTCTTTGGGCTCTCCGTGGCTGGCGGCTATACCTTCATGTACGCCAAGGACGTGGATACCGGGGCTGTGCTGAAGACCGACAGCGCCCAGTCCGTTCCCCCCCATGTCGTCAAGCTGGCCCTGAACTACGACAACGCCGATCGCGGCCTGCGCGGCGTCCTGACCGGCTCCTATGTCTTCTGGCGGAACCGTGACAGCTTCCCTCCGGCCTCTGGAGGGACGATCTGGGACCTGCACCTGGGGTGGAAGCCCTTCCCGGCAAAGGATCTCTCGCCGGAGCTGTTTTTCTCGGGCCACAACCTGTTCAACGGCAATCAGACCACCGACGCGGTCCTCTTTAACAGTCCTTCCCGCTGGTTCGAAGGCGGCATAAAGGTGAGGTTCTGATGGCGCGGCTCACGCACCGGCATAGCCTCACAACCCTCATCGCCTTTCTAGTGCTGCTCATCCCCTGCCTGGCCCAGGCCTATGACGTGCTGGTGATCGTGAGCCGTCGCGACCAGGCCTACGACGAGGTGTTGCGGGGATTCCGCACCCCGCGGCAGTTCACGGAACGGGTAGTGATCCTGACCGACTACGCCGAGGCGGACATCATGCGCATCGTGCGCGAAGACCGGCCCGGCATGGTGCTTGCCCTGGGAGACAGCGCCCTTGCGGCGACCAGGAAGATCCGCCAGGTTCCGATCATCGCGGTCATGTCGCTCGGCATCCGCGACCGCCGGAACGCCCTGCCCAACCTGGCCGGGATCGATATGTTCGCTTCGCCGGAACACTACCTGGAACTGTTCCAGGAACTGAAGAAACGCCGTGTCGGGGTCATCCACGACCCGGCCAAGAGCGGCTGGTATCTGCGCCGGGCCCAGCAAATGGCGCACCGCTACGGCATCAGGCTGGTCGTGCGCGAGACGCCCAACCCACGGGACACCCTGGACCGGCTCGCCAGCCTCAAGGGGGAGGTGGACGCCCTCTGGATGCTGCCCGACACCACGGCCGTGACCCGCGAGACCGCCGAAGCGTACTTCGTGTTTTCCCAGGAGCAACAGGTACCGGTGGTGGCCTTTGCCGGCGCCTACCTGACGCTGGGCGCGGCTGCGGTGATGGAGATCGACCGGACCGAGCTGGGCAAACAGGCGGCCGAAATGTCCGCAAAGGTCCTGCACGGCACCGATACGGCTGAGCTGGCCATCGCCTCTCCCAACAAGATCACGCTCAAGACCAACCCCAGCGTGCTCAAACGCCTGGGCATCGTCCTCCTTGGGCTGCTGGATACCAATCTGCGCATCTCCATGGAGTGACCATGGCACTGCCGGCACTGTCAAAAAATTTCCGCGCCAGTTTCCGTTTCAAGCTCTTCGCCATCTTCACCGCCGTGACCGCGGTAGTCACGATCCTGTTCATCTCCCTGTTCATCTTTGCCGAGATCCGCGAACAACGCTGGCTGGCCGCCGACAAGGTCCATCTCCTGGCGGCGCGCCTGGCCGACGGCGTCCGCCTTCCCCTGTACGCCGAGAACCGCGATGCGTTGCAGCGGCTGGCGGAAGAGACGGCCAACTACCCGGAGATCCACGCAGTGGTTATCACCACCCATGACGGCAGGGTGCTGACCGACCTCCACAAACCGACCACCATCGGCCTCGATGACCTGCTGAGCGAAACCGTGGAGGTACGCAGCAACCCCCTGGGGGCTTCGCCCGAAACCGCCATCACGAGCAGCCGCCACGACCCGGACGCCACCCTGATCGGCACGGTGCGCCTCGAACGCGACACCATTGATCTGAAGCAGAGGATCCGCAGCCTTGTCTGGACCTCCTGCCTGTTGGCCCTGGGCTTCTGGCTGACGGTTTCCCTGCTCAGCTACCTGGCGCTGCGCCAGGTGACCAGCTCCTTCAACAACCTGATGCGGGGAATCCAGATCATGCGTAACGGCAACTACGGGTTCAGGATCGGGGTGGAACGCGAAGACGAACCGGGCAGGGCCGCGACCGCCATCAACGAACTGGCTGCCTCGCTGCAGGAACGCGACCGGGAAAACCAGCACCTTCAGGAGGAGTTGCTGAGTGCCATGCGCCTGGAGGTGCAGGAGGAAAAGAAGCTGCTCATGGCCAAGCTGATCCAGACCAACCGCATGACCTCCCTCGGCCTGCTCGCCTCCAGCATGGCCCACGAGATCAACAACCCCAACGGCTCCATCCGCCTGGCCGGACACTATCTGAACCGGGCCTGGAACGATGCCATGCCGCTGCTCCAGCAGGTTGCGGCCGAGGAGGGGGATTTCAACCTGGGCGGCATTCCCTTCAGCACCGCTCGTGACAATATCTGCGAATGCTGCGCCACCATCGACCGCAACACGGACCGCATCACCCACGTCGTCCAGGACCTGCGCTCCTACAGCTTGGGCGAGCGCAACGAGCTGTATCCCGGCGTGGACATCAACCAGGTCGTCGCCAATGCCCTGGCCATCATCCATGCCCACGGCACCCGTACCGACACAACGATCAGCGCCGACACCTCGCCCCGGATTCCTGCCATTACCGCCAATCACCACCAGTTGGAACAGGTGTTGGTCAACCTGCTCATGAACGCCGTGCAGGCCGTCCAGAACAACAAGGGAGGGATCTTCGTCAGTACCGCGCTCAACGACGATGAAGTCCTGATCATTGTCCGCGACGAGGGTACGGGCATCCCGCCCGAACATATGGAGCGGCTGCGCGACCCGTTCTTCTCGACCCGCATCGACAAGGGGGGGAGCGGCCTGGGACTGTTCGTCGCCAACTTCATCGTCACCCAGCACAGCGGCAAACTCGAATTCGTCTCCGCACCGGGCGCCGGCACCACGGCCATCGTCCGGCTCCCGGTCAACCCGGCTCCCCACACATGAAAAAACCCGCTCAAGGCGGGCTTTCCAACGAATCCATCGTCAAATAATCCATCGTCAAATCTTTCCCGTCACAACCAGCACGAGGAACGCCAGGTAGAAAAAGCCGCCGGCCAGCAGGGTCCCCGGCGTCAGGTGGCGTTTCCAGCGGATCTGACAGTAGGCCAGCCCCACCGAGGCAAAGGTGAGTCCCACGGTCAGCAAGGCGGCCGGGCCGAGCCGCCATTCGGTCATAATGATGCCGATGGCGGTGATCATCGCCCCCTGGAACACCATGGCGCCGGTGATATTGCCGATGGCCAGGGTATCCTTCCCCCTGCGGATCCAGATCACGCTGTTGAACTTCTCCGGCAGTTCCGTGGCAATCGGGGCGATGATCATGGCCAGGATTAAGGGTGATATCCCCATCTTCAGCGAGATGACCTGGACCTTCTCCACGAAGATGTACGATCCCCACACGATCAGCAACAGGGAACTGATCACCTGGGTGGCGATGACGCTGATGTGCGGATCATGGGATGTGGGGGCAAAATAGCAGGGTTCAAGCTCCGATTCCTCGATCTCGTGCGCCTCGGGTCCGCCCCCCCCCTGGATGGTTTTCAACGCGTATCCACCATAGGACAGGAACAGCGCCAGGGCGATGAAGGTCTTGATCACCGGATGACCGCCGAGGAACGAGGCGATGATGGCCACGGCGTACAACACCAGGAAATACTCCATGTCGCGCCGCATGACAACCGTATCGACCCGCATGACCGGATAATCGTCCCGCTTGCCGCGATTGAACATGACCGCCACCCCACTGATGAAAAAGGCCAGCGTGCCCAACATGAAGGGGGCGCCGATGATGGCGCCTACGCCGATCTCGTGGCCGGCGGATTTTGATCCGAACAGGATGGCGATGATCGGCACCAGGGTCTCGGGCAGGGCCGTTCCGACGGCGGCGAAGATGCTCCCCACGGCACCGTCCGACAGGTTCATCTTCTTGCCGAACCACTCCAGGCCGTTGGTAAATACCGTGGCTCCCAGGAGGATGATCCCCAGGGCGACCAGCAACAACATCCAATTTATCATGACTACATCTCCACTCTGGTGACGACCCCTTGCAGCTTGGCCGCCGGGAGCTTGTTGAACTGCACGAAGTTGGGGGTCAGCTTCTTGATGATTGCAAAGACCTTCCAGATCGGATTACGGGTTTCTATATCCTCGATGCCGTAGAAGATGACCTTCTCGCTGATGTCGTGCGCCTTGAGATGCTTTTCGATGTCCAGCACCTCCATGTAACCGGCCCTGACCTCAAAGAACTCCAGCCCCTTGCCCACATCCGTCTTGTGACGGCAGACGACGCCGAACGGTTCGTCGGTGCGCACGATGGAGATGAATATGTTGCGTTCGTAAACGATGTTGGAACGGATCACGCAGTGCACGATGTAGGGGGGGATCACATCCAGCCCCTTCAGGAAGAACAGCGCGCTGCCGGGGATGTTTTTCCCCTTGGCGTAGATCTGCTCGTAGGAGAGCATGAATATGTCCAGGTCAAGCGGACGCAATGCCAGGTAAAGCGCCCTCTGCCCCTTGGTCCAGATCAGGATGGTGGCGAAGGGTATGGAAGCCAGGATGATGGACCAGTAGGCGCCGTGGGGGAACTTGGAAAAGGTCGAGGTGAAGTAGACGATGTCGATCAGGGCGATTGTCGCAACTATCGGCACTTTCCACTTCTTGGTGGTCCGGGAAAAAATCATGATCATCATGATGGCGGTGATGGTCATGGAGCCGGTCACGGCCATGCCGTAGGCCGCGGCCAGGTTGCCCGACCGCCGAAAGAAGAACATCACGAAGATCACCGCCACCATCAGGGTCCAGTTGACCGCGCCGATGTAGATCTGGGACTGGATGTGGCTGGAGGTGTAATCGACCTTGAACAGCGGCATCAACCGGGTGGTGATCCCCTGGTAGACGATGGAGAAGACGCCGCTGATGATGGACTGGGAGGCGATGATGGTGGCCATGATGGTCAGCAGCAGAAAGGGTATGTAGAGCAGGGCCGATTGGCTCTGGATCATGGCGAAGAGGATGTTTTTGGCCTCCGGGTGGCGCAGGATGAAGGCCCCCTGGCCCAGGTAGTTCAAGTACAGCGCGGCAAACACGAAGGACCAGGCCCGGATGATCGGTTTCTTGCCCAGGTGCCCCATGTCGGCGTAGAGCGCCTCGCCGCCGGTGGAACAGAGGATCACCTCGGACAGCACGATATAGCCGGCCAGGCCGTTCTGCCGGAAGAACTCCACCGCGTGCCAGGGGTTCACGGCCGTGACGATGCCGGGGTTGTGGGAGATGGAGACCAGGCCCGACACCAGGAGCGAGCCGAAATAGACCACCATGATCGGGCCGAAGATGCGGGCCACCCGGTCGGTGCCCCGGGACTGGAAGAAGAAGAGGGTAAAGGCGATCAGGGCGGCGATCAACACCAGGACCGACTGTTTGGTGGCGGCCAGTGACGGGATCAGCAGCAGCCCCTCCACGGCCGAGAGGATGGAGATGGCTGGGGTGATGACCCCGTCTCCCAGCAGAAGCGATACCCCCAGGAAAGAGAGAAAACCGGCAAAGGCCAGCACGCGCCCCTTTTTGAAGAGCTTGATGATGATCTCCCGCAGGACGATCTCGCCCCCCTGGCCCTTCTTGCCCAGGCTCATGGCCAGCCAGGCGTATTCGGCGGTCACCAGGATGGTCATGGTCCAGAACACCAGTGACAGAATGCCGTAGACATTGGCCACGGTCGGCCTGGTCAGGGCAAAGACGACCGTCAGGGTATAGATCGGGCTGGTGCCGATGTCGCCGAACACCAGGCCGAGCGCCTTGATGATACCACCCCAGAAGGAGTCTTCATGTTTGTGGATCATGGGTGACCGTGCCCCGGAAACAAAAAAATGGACGGCATTGCTGCCGCCCCCGCGCTTATACCTTATTTCACCGGATAATTCCACCAGAAGAGAAAAATGCTACATCTCCACCCGCGTCACCACCCCTTGCAGCTTGGCCGCCGGCAGCCGGTTGAATTGGACGAAGTTGGGGGTCTGGCGTTTGATGGTGGAGAAGAATTTCCAGACCGGGTTGTCGGTGGCAATATCCTCCACGCCGTAGAAGATGACCTTTTCCTGGATGCCGTTCTCCTTCAGGAGAGCTTCGATATCCAGGATCTCCATGTAGCCGGATTTGATCTCAATGGCATCCAGGCCGGGAGCCAGGCCGGTCTTCAGGCCGGTTTCCAAGCCGTATGGCTCATCGGTGCGCACAATGGAGATCAGCACGTTGCGCTCGTAGATGATGTTGCTGCGGATGATGCAATGCACCAGGTACGGGGGGATGACGCTCCACTCCTTGACAAAGAACAAGCCGGTGCCGGGGATGTTCTTCCCCTTGGCGTAGATCTGGCCGTAGGCCAGCTCGAAGGTCTCGAAATCCAGCGGCCTGAGTGCCCGGTACAGCGCCCGCTGCCCCCTGGTCCAGACGATGATGGTGACGAACGGCACGGCCGCCAGGATCAGGGACCAGTAGCCGCCGTGGGGGAACTTGTTCAGGTTGGCGACCAGGAAGCCCAGATCCGCCAGGGTCACCAGCAGGGCCACCGGCACCTTCCATTTTTTGGTGGTGCGGGCGAAGATCATGGTCATCATGACGCCGGTGATGGTCATGGTGCCGGTAACCGCCAGGCCATAGGCCGCGGCCAGGTTCTCGGACTTTTTGAAGACCAGCATGATCATGATCACCAGGAGCAGGAGCCCCCAGTTGACCGAACCGATGTAGATCTGGGATTTCAGGTGGGTTGAGGTGTAATCCACCTTGAGAAGCGGCAGGATGCGGGTGGTGATCCCCTGGTAGACGATGGAGAACACGCCGCTGATCAGGGCCTGGGAGGCGATTACCGTGGCGATGACGGTCAGGAGCAGGAAGGGGATGTAGAGGATGGCCGCTTCATGGCGCACCATGCCGAAAAGGATGTTCGTGGCGTTCGGGTGGGTGATGATGTAGGCCCCCTGTCCCAGGTAGTTGATCACCAGGGCGGCAAAGACGAAATACCAGGCCCGGACGATAGGCCTGCGCCCCAGGTGCCCCATGTCGGCGTACAACGCCTCCCCCCCGGTGGCGCAGAGGATGACCTCGGAGAGGACGAAGAATCCGGCCAGTCCGTTCCCGCTGAGGAATTTGACCGCATACCAGGGGCTGACCGCCTTGAGCACCATGGGGTGGCTGGCGATGGCAACGGCACCCGACACGGTCAGCGCAAGGAACCAAATCACCATCAGCGGCCCGAAGGCCGTTGCCACCCTGTCGGTCCCCTTGTTCTGGAAAAAGAACAGACCCACGGCGATGATGGCGGCGATCAGGATCAGGACGCTCTGGGAGATATGCTCCAGACCGGGGATCAGCTCCAGCCCTTCCACGGCCGAGAGGATCGAGATGGCCGGAGTGATGACGCCGTCGCCGATCAGCAGGCAGATGCCGACATAGGAGAGAAAGGTGACAAAGGCCAGCCGGCGGCCCGGCTTGAGCATCCGCACCAGGATCTCCCGCAGGACAATGGTGCCCCCTTCCCCCTTGCGCCCCAGGCTCATGGCCAGCCAGGCGTACTCCACCATGACCAGCAGGATCAGGGTCCAGACGATCAGGGAAATGATCCCGTAGATGCTTTGCTGCGAAGGCCTGGTGAGGGTGACGATGACCGTGAGGGTATAGATCGGGCTGGTGCCGATGTCGCCGAACACCAGGCCCATGGACTTGACGATGCCGCCCCAGTAGGAGTCTGCTCCGGACTGCTTCATGATGTGCCTCCCGCATGGTATATGCAGGGCTTACGGACGGAAAGAGAAAGCCGCCGGCAATCGCCGGCGGCCTGATTGCCGCTGTCGTGCCCTTCCAGATGCCTACGAGGTTAGCTGACGGGCTCGGAAGTGGAAGTTTCCTATCCGGCGAAGTACCGGAATGCGCCCCTGCTGAACGGGTCCCCCGCATCCGCCCTTTGGAAAGACGGATCTCGGCTGCTTAGGCGAGAAAAGATACTCCTCTGGAAAATTTTGTCAAGGAATCCCGCGGAGGCTCACGGCTGCCGTCGCCAATTAGGTCAACCACCGCGGGCAGAACCGGAAACATGGCGGGCGGCTCACACGGGTTGATACGGCAAAATGCTTGATTTTTCGCAACGATCGTGTAAAACAGTGCTACAAAATTTTCTGTAAACACCACACGCGTTGCGGAGGAAGCCATGAAAAAACTGCTCGTAGTTGGTCTGGTAGGACTGGCAATGGTGGCCTGCACGAAAAAGGAGGGCCAGGAAGGCGCGGTCATCAAGATCGGCGCCGCCGGACAGTTGACCGGGCCCGAAGCGGTGTTCGGCAGTGACATGCTGAACGGCGTCAAGCTGGCCGTGGAGGAATGGAACGCCAAAGGGGGCGTGCTGGGCAAAAAGATCGAGCTGGTGCCGGGTGACGATCAGGCCGAACCGCGCCAGGCCGTGGCCGTGGCCAACAAGTTCGTCACCGAAGGGGTGGTGGGCGTTGTCGGCCATTTCAACAGCAGTTGCTCCATCCCGGCGTCCGAGGTGTACCACAAGGCCGGAATTCCCCAGATCTCCCAGGCGTGCACCAATCCAAAGCTGACGGACCAGGGCTTTGACAACGTGTTCCGCGTCTGCGGCCTGGACGACCAGCAGGGAAAGGCGGCCGCGGATTTCGCCGTGCAGAAGCTGAAGGTCAAACGGGTCGCCATCATCCATGACAAGACCACCTATGGCCAGGGTTTTGCGGAGGAGTTCAAGAAGAACCTCGGCACCGGCGTCGAGGTGGTCGCCTTCGAGGGGATTGCCAAGGGAGAAAAGGACTACTCTCCGGTGGTGACCAAGATCAAGTCGGCCAACCCGGACCTGGTCTTTTTCGGCGGCATCTTTACCGAGGGAGGCCTGCTCATCAGGCAGTACAAGGCCGTGGGCGGAACAGCGCCCTTTATCGGCGGCGACGGCATCATGAGCGAGGAGCTGCTGAAGATCGGCGGACCGGCCACGGAAGGGACCTATGCCACCTTCGGGCCGGATACCAAGGAGATCCCCTCGGCCAAGGGCTTCAACGAGAACTACCGCAAGAAATACGGCGAGCCGGGGGTCTACTCCGTCTATGCCTATGACGCCGCCAACATCATCCTGCAGTCGATCCAGAAGGCCGGCGCAGCCGACGGCAAGAAGATCACCCCGGAAATCCGGGCCATCGACTACAACGGGGCGCTCGGCCACATCCAGTTCGACGCCAAGGGGGATGTGAAGGAGTCGCCGTACGTGGTCTGGAAGGTGGAAAACAACAAATTCAAGCAAGTAAAATGATCCTTGGTGCTGTCATGCATTTAAACCTCCCGGTCGCAGATTTTTCGCAAGGTCGAGGCGAGCAAGGAATCCAGCGGAGACGTAGCAGCGCTACGTCGCACAAGAGGACTCCGCAGCTCAACGCCGAGATTGCGGAAAACCTGCGGCCGTAGTACATCCGCCCATGTTCCTTCAGCATCTCTTAAACGGCATCACGATAGGCGGCAGCTACGCCCTCATCGCCCTGGGCTACACCCTGGTCTACGGGGTGCTCAAGCTGATCAACTTCGCCCATGGCGAGATCTACATGATCGGCGCGTACCTGGGGTTCATCCTCATCTCGCTGCTTCCCGCCATGCCGCCGTTTCTCCAGGGGAGCCTGCCGCTGTTCCTGCTGGTCGTCTTCGGGATCGCGGCGATGATCTGCTCCCTCTACGGCTTCTATCTGGAGAAGATCTGCTACCGCCCCTTGCGCGGCGCGCCCAAGCTCACCCCCCTGATCAGCGCCCTCGGCGCCTCGATCTTCCTGCAAAACTTCGTCATGATCAGCATGGGGGCAAAAGACCGGATCTTTCCCCAGACCATCGGCATGCGGGCCATCTCCCTGGGGGGCGTCTCGTTCACCCCGTTGCAATTGACCATCATCTTTTCTTCAATCGCCCTGATGGCGCTGCTCTACTGGTTCATCAACCGGACCCGGCTCGGCACCGCCATCAGGGCCACCTCCACCGATCCCTTCATGGCGGCGCTGGTGGGCATCAACGTTGACACCGTGATCTCGGTCACTTTCATGGCCGGCTCGTTCCTGGCCGCTTGCGCCGGGGTGATGATCGGGCTCTATTACGGCTCCATCAATTTCACCCTCGGGTACCTGGGAGGGATCAAGGCCTTTACCGCGGCGGTGCTGGGGGGTATCGGCAACGTCCCGGGCGCCATGGTGGGGGGCTTTCTGCTGGGGATCATCGAAGCGCTGGGCGCCGGTTATTTTTCCAGTGAATACAAGGACGTCTACGCCTTTTTCATCCTGATCGCGGTGCTGGTCTTCCGACCGGCCGGACTCCTGGGAAAGAGGTCCGATGAACGCGCGTAACCTCCGCCACGACCTGTTCTTTTACCTGGGCATACTGCTGATCTGTGTCCCCTTCCTGAAAATCCACACCCTGTATGTTCTGCCCGTATTCCTCGGCGCGTGGGGGCTGCGGCGTTTCGCCGACTTTGCCGGGGAAAACCGGCTGATGGTCACCCTGCGGGAGCGGACGGTGAACAGCGTGCTGGCGCACCGCCGTGTCACGGTCGGCCTGATCCTGGCCGTTGCCCTGCTGATCCCGCTCGGCGCCTCCGACTACCTGATCGAGGTGTTTACCTCCGTCATTCTCTACGCCATCCTGGCCACGGCGCTCAACATCACCGTCGGCCTGACCGGGGTGCTGGTCCTCGGTTTCATCGGCTTCTACGCGGTGGGGGCCTATACCACCGGCATCCTCACCGCCAAGTTCGCCCTGTGCGGTTTCTGGATCGCGCTGCCGCTCTCCGGGCTGGCCGCCATGCTCTGCGGCATTCTGCTCGGCATCCCGGCGCTGCGGCTCCGAGGGGACTACCTGGCGGTGGTGACCCTCGGCTTCGGCGAGATCATCCGCATCTTCCTCACCAATCTCAACGGCCTGACCGGCGGCCCCAACGGCATCTTGGGCATCAAGCGCCCCTCCTTCGGCCTCTTCACCCTGGATCACCCCCGGGATTTCTACTGGTTCGCCCTGGCTGTCCTCTCCCTGGTGATCCTGATCGTCGCCCGGCTGGTGGATTCCCGCTACGGCCGGGCCTGGATCGCCATCCGGGAAAACGAGATGGCGGCCGGGGCGCTCGGCATCAACGTGTTCAGAAAACACCTGCTCTCCTTTTCCCTGTCCGCCTTTTTCGGCGGCATCGCCGGGTCGCTGTTCGCCGTCAAGCAGGGTTTCATCTCCCCGGACTCCTTCACCTTCTACGAGTCGGTGCTGATCCTCTGCATGGTGGTGCTGGGGGGGATCGGCAACGTGGCCGGTTCGGTGACCGGAGCGCTGCTGTTGATCGCGGCCCCGGAGTTTTTGCGCGAATTTTCCCTGTACCGGATGCTGGTGTTCGGCGCGGTGATGATCGCCTTCATGGTGTTCCGTCCCAGCGGCCTGCTCGGCAGCCGCGTCATCGCCCAGGAGATAAAGGATCGTGCAGATGACGGCCCCTGACATCCTGACAACCGAGGCCCTTTCCGTCACCTTCGGCGGGGTGCGGGCCCTGGCCGGCGTCTCCCTGGCCGTGCGGGAGCGGGAGATACTGTCCATCATCGGCCCGAACGGGGCGGGCAAGACCACCCTGTTCAACGCCGTGACCGGCACCTGCCCCCCCACCAGCGGCCGCGTCCGTCTCCACGGCCGGGACATCACCGCTAAAACCCCGGACGAGGTGGCTCGCCTGGGGGTGGCCCGCTCCTTCCAGAACCTGAAGCCCTTTGCCGAAATGACGCTCCTGGAAAACGTCCTGATCGGCCGGGAGATCCACATGACCAGCGGCATGGCCGCGGCGATCCTCCGCCTGCCCCTGTTCCGCGAGGACGAGGCGCGCCAGAAACGCCGGGCCCGGGAGTTGCTGGCCTTTGTGGGCCTGGAACAGCGGCGGGACCATCTGGCCCGCAACCTTACCTATGGCGAGCGCAAGATGCTGGAGATCGCCCGGGCCCTGGCCCTTGAACCCAGTGTGCTGCTCCTGGACGAACCGGTGGCCGGGATGAACCCGACCGAAACCGGCTTTGTCATGGAACTGGTCAAGAATATCCGCGAACAGGGCATTACCGTGGTGATCATCGAGCATGACATGAAGATGGTGATGGGGATTTCCGACCGGATCTACGTCCTTGACCATGGCGAGCTGATCGCCGAAGGGCTCCCGCACGAGGTGCGGGCAAACCGGGCCGTGATCGAGGCCTATCTGGGAGGCGGCCATGCTCCGGCTCACTGACCTGGAACTCCGCTACGGCCCGATCAGGGCCCTCAAGGGGGTAACCCTCGACGTGGCCGCCGGGGAGATCGTTACCCTGATCGGGGCCAACGGCGCCGGCAAGAGCTCCACGCTCAAGGCCATCTCCGGCATCCATGGGACGAGCGGCGGCAGCATCGTCTTTGCCGGGCGGCGCATCGACAATCTTCCGCCCCATGAGATCGTTGCCCTCGGCATTTCCCACTGCCCCGAGGGGCGGCGCATCTTCGGCGACCTTTCCGTGCGGGAGAACCTTCTGATGGGGGGGTATCTCCTGGCCAAGCACGAGATGGCCGGCCGGCTTGACGAGGTTCTCGGCCTGTTCCCGCGGCTCGGGGAGCGGATACATCAGGCCGGCGGCACCCTTTCCGGCGGCGAGCAACAGATGCTGGCCATAGCCCGGGCCCTGATGTGCAAGCCGGGGCTGCTCATGCTGGACGAACCGTCCCTTGGCCTGGCGCCGATCATGGTGGAGAAGATCTTCGAAACCATTGTCGCCCTCAAGCAGACCGGCCTCACGGTGCTGCTCGTGGAGCAGAATGCCGGCGCGGCCCTGGAAATATCGGATCGCGGCTATGTCCTGGAGATCGGGCAGGTGACCCTTTCCGGCACCTCGGCGGCGCTGCGCGATGACCAGCGGGTGGCACAGGCCTACCTGGGGGGATAAAGCCCGGGGCGCCCTGGATCAGGGGAGGGTTTTCAGCCGGTACCCCACCCCCGGCTCGGTGACGATGTGCCGGGGGCGGGAGGGGTCGGCCTCGATCTTGCGGCGCAGGTTGCTGATGTTCACCCGCAGCACGTGGGGCTGTTCCAGGTAGGCGATGCCCCAGATCTGCCTGAGTATCTGGCCGTGGGTCAGCACTTTGCCGGCATGGGCCACCAGGAGGCGCAGGATGTCGTATTCCGTGGGGGTGAGCTGAATCTCCTCGTCGTTGACCGTCACCCGGCGGAGGGTCAGGTCCATCACCAAGTCGCCGCTGGTGAACACCGGCTCGGGCGCCTGCTGCAACGAGCGCCGCAGTGCGGCCCGGATACGGGCCATGAGTTCGCCCACACCGAACGGCTTGGTGAGGTAGTCGTCAGCGCCGGCGTCCAGGGCCGCCACCTTGTCGTTTTCCCGGTCGCGCACCGAAAGCACGATGATCGGCACCGGGGACCACTCGCGCACCCGTTTGATGATCTCAATGCCGTCCAGGTCCGGCAGCCCCAGGTCCAGCAGGATCACGTCCGGCCTGACCGCGGCCGCTGCCGCCAGCCCGGCGTGCCCGTTCTCCGCCTCGTTCAGCGAAAACTCATCGCTGGACAGCACCGTGTGCAGGAAGCGTCGGATGGCCAGCTCGTCGTCCACAACCAGGATGCGGGGCAGGTTTTCCGTGTTGCGTTCCGATGTCATGGCACCTCGCATTTAGCTTCCCCCTTTAACAAAGGGGGATTGAGGGGGATTTGCCTTTGCATCTGAAAACTAAATCCCCCCTGCCCCCCTTTTTCAAAGGGGGGTACTCCCTCTGCCCGCCGGTACTTCCAGCGGCAATCGTACCACCATCCGCAACCCGCCGCCATCACGGTTTTCCGCCCTGATCCCGCCGTGGTGCGCTTCCACGATCCCCTTGCAGATGGAAAGCCCCAGGCCAGTCCCACCGGCCCCCTCGGGGACCGGGATGCGGTAGAACTTGTCGAAGACCCGTTTCAGGTCATGCTCCGGGACACCGGGGCCATGGTCGGCCACCTCCAGCAGTAACCAGGCACCCTCGGTACGGGCGGTAATCTGGATCGGACTGCCGGGGAGCGAATATTTCAGGGAGTTTTCCAGCAGATTGACCAGCACCTGGGTCATGAGCACCAGATCCATGGGCACCAGCGGCATGGCCGGCGGCATCGTGAACGACACGTCTCTGGAATCGATGCGCGGCTCCAGGGCAGCCAGGGCGCACCCCACCAGATCCTGCACATCGCACGGCTCCGGGTTCAGCCTGACCGCACCCGCCTCGATGCGGGTCATGTCCAGCAGGTTGCCCACAAAGCGGTTCAGGCGTTCGGCCTCGCCGCATGCCGTATCCAGCAGCTCGCGGCGGGCCTGGTCGCTGAGATGCGCGCCCTCCTCCCTGAGGCTGGTCAGCACGCCGGTAACCGACGCCAGCGGGGTGCGCAGGTCGTGGGAAATGGAGTTGAGCAGCGCCCGCTCCAGGTTTTCCCTGGCCTGGAGGATCTGGGCCTGCTCGGCCTGGCGCGAGAACCGCACCCTCTCCATGGCCATGGCCGCCTGGGTGGCAAAGGCGTCCAGCAGGCGGCGGCTTTCCGTGGAGCGGTAGTCCAGGTCGTTCTCCAGGCGCACCCCCATGACCCCCAGCACGCTGGCCCGGGTCTGGAGCGGCAGGCAGATCAATGCGGCCGATACGAGCGTATCGGTGCCGCGCCCGGCCGGATGGCGGTTGCGGAAGGCCCAGTCGGCCACGGCCTGCTCCTTGATATCCAGGGCCATCCCCTCGCTGGCCGCCATGATGTCGAGCCGCTCCCCTTCCGGCAGGAACAGCCCGACCCTGGCGTTCAGAGCCTCCCCCACATTCCTGACCACCGCCCGCATGACGCCGCCGATATCCACGGCAGCGGCCAGGTCGCGGCTGAGATAGTACAGACTGGCGGTCTGAACCTCGCGGACGCGCATCACCTCGGCCCGTTCCCGGGCCCGGGTCACCAGGGTGCTGATCACCACACTCACGGTGAACAGGGCGACAAAGGTGATGACGTATTGGGTATCGGCCACGGCAAGGGTAAGCCGTGGCGGCACGAAGAAGAAATCAAAGGCCAGCACCCCCAGGAGGGCGGTCATGATGGCCGGTTTGCGGCCGAGGCGCACGGCGGCCAGCACCACCGCCAGCAAATAGATCATCACCATGTTGGTCGGATCGAGGAACCGGGAGACAAGGGCGCAGAGCGCGGACGCCCCGGCAACGAGCTGCAGGCCGGCGGCATAGCCCCGGAACTCCAGCGGACGGCGTATGTCGGCCGTTGGGGCTGCCCTGGGCCGCTCTTCCCGGTCGAAACTGACCACCACCACATCGATCACGCCGCTGTGGCGGATGATCTGATCCACGATGGGCTGGCGCAGCAGCTCTCGCCAGCGGGGCTTGGCCGGCTTGCCCACCACGATCTTGGTCACGTTGTGCCTGACCGCATAGTCTATGGTGGCATCGGGAACCGAGGTGGCGGTGACGGTTGCCACCTGTCCCCCCAGGCTCTCGGCCAGGCGCAGGTCACGCCAGACCCGTTCCCGGTTCTCCCGCACGTGCCTGCTGCTCCCCGGCGTCTCGATGTACACCGTAATCCATTGGGCCTTCAGCTCTTCCGCCAGACGGCAGGTGGCCCGGATCAGCCGTTCG
>JAATGX010000259.1 GCA_015688915.1 Desulfuromonadales bacterium | reverse complement strand
GGGCGGTCAGGCGCATGCGCCAGTAGCCGGGCGAGACTTCTGCATTGGAAAGGATCATGGATGTGAACTGCATCTAGTTTTCTCCCGGCAAGGTTTTTTCCATCAGCACCGCATCCTCTTTCCCTTCGTAATAGGCCCGCCGCGTGCCGGTGCGCCTGAATCCGAGCCGTTCATAAAGGGTGGTTGCCGCGATATTGGAGACCCGTACCTCCAGAGCCATGAATTCAGCCCCCTGCTCACGGGCAACAGTGAAGGCATGCTCCATCAGCATCCGGGCCAACCCCTTCCCCCGCTGGCACGGGTCCACGGCGATGTTCAGGATCTGGGCCTCCTCGAACAGTGACTGCAGGCAGACATACCCTGCGACCGCTCCGGCCGCCTCAGCCACAAAGGGGAACGAGTGGGGTGCAGCCAGTTCGTGGATAAAGTGTCCCGGTTGCCAGGGCGCCGAAAACGAGGCCCGTTCGATGGCCAGGACTGCGTCCAGGTCCGACTCCGTCATGGGGCGGGTGATGATTGTTTCGGGGCCGGACATGGGGTGACATGATATGCAAAAGGGGGATTGTTGTAAATGGTTTTCGCCAATCAGGCATATTGACAGCATACTGACTATATGCATAATGACCACATCTCTCAAGCGAAGAGGCGGCATATCATGTACGATATCGAAAATAGTGTGGGGTTCCTGCTGGCAAAGGCCTATCAGCGGGCGTGGGCCCTGTTCAAGGAAGAACTTGATCCCTATGACATGACCCCGCCCCAGTTCGGCCTGATGGGCTTCCTCTGGCGGCAGGACGGCATGACCCAGGTGGAACTGTCCGAGAAGAGCCAGGTGGACCGGACCACGGTGGGAGGCCTGATAGACCGCCTGGAGAAGATCGGCATGGTGGAACGCCAACCGCATCCCCAAGACCGGCGGGCGCACATGATTCGCGTGACAACAAAGGGCAAGGAGATGGAAAGCCTGCTGACCGAGGTGGCGCAACGATCCACAGCCAGATTCACCGTCGGGCTTGACCAGAAGGATGTGAACGAACTGCTGCGGATACTGGAAATCCTGCGCGGGGAAGGGAGGATTTATGAAAAACCGCTGTGTTAGTCTTGTGGTGTTGATTCTCTGCCTGTTCACCACCCCGCTGTGGGCCGGGACCATTACCCTTGAGGAGTGCCTGGAACAGGCCCGTCGAAACAATCCTGTCCTGAAGGCCGCTGCCTGGGACACCCGAATCTCCGAGGAAGGGATCCGCCAGGCATCGTCGGCACGGTATCCCCGTGTCGACGCCCAGGCGGGTTACACACTGCAACAGGCTGCCCAAGGGGTAAAGATAGGTGACTTGTCTGCCGACACCCAGCAACCGGATTACGTCTCCACCACCCTGGCCGCCACCTACACCATCTACGATTTCGGCAGACGGGACGCCAGGGTGGAGCAGGCGCGAGCCCTGGCCGAATCGGCGGCCCATACGTTCGACGGCCGCCGCAGTGACGTGGCCATGCAGGTGATCGAGGCCTACTTCGGCATCCTGGAAGCGGGGAGACTGGTTGCAACGGCCGAGGAAGAGGTTGCCCAGGTGGAACAGCACCGCAAAATGGCGCAGGCGCTCTTCGAGGAAGGGGCCGTGACCCGCAACGATGTGCTCCAGGCCGACGTGCGCCTGGCCGCGGCCCGGCAGAACCTGCTGGCCAGCCGCAACCGCCGCGAGAACATCTGGCTGCAACTCAACTTCCTCACCGGGGCCGACCGGACGTTCCGAGGAGAACTGGATGAAAAGGCCGGCATCATTGTCGGCGACATCCGCACGAACAACGACAACACCCTTGCCCGCCGGCCGGAGATCAAGGCGCTGCGCAAGGCGGTCGATGCCAGTGAAGCGGATGTGAAGGAGAACCGCAGCAATTTTTATCCCGAACTCTTCACGCGCCTGGAGTTGGATTACGCCCAGAACGACAAGGTGACGGAACAGACCATCATGTCGGCCTTTATCGGCCTCAAGCTCAACCTGTTCGACGGGTTTGCCACGACCTCCGCCCGGGAGCGGGCTGTGCGGTCGCGTTCCCGGAGCCAGGATCTGCTGCGTCAAACCGAGGGACAGGTCCGACTGGAGATAGACACGGCTCGAAACGACATGCAGGTCGCCAGGGACCGGATTGGTGTCACCGAGTCGGCCATCCGCCAAAGCGAGGAAAACCTGCGCCTCAATCACGAGCGTTACCAGGAACGGGTCGGCACCGCCACCGAGGTTTTGGATGCCCAGACCCTGCTGACCCAGACCAAAAGCGATTATTTCCGCGCCCTTTTCGATTTCCAGGTGGCCTCGGCCCGTCTGAAGCGGGCAGTTGGAGAGCTGTAGGCGTTACACTACCGGAGGATAGTTATGACAGACGAAACACGTTCCCCTCTCCAGACGGGCGAGACCGGGATTTCAGCACAGCCCGATGCCGGCCGGCCGGGCGAGCCGGAATCACCAGAACCGCCGAAAAACGGTATCCGCAAGCGGCGTAAGGCACTTGTCATCCTGCTGATCGTTGTCATCGCCGGCGGCTGGTTCGGACTGAGGTGGTGGATCAGGGGGCAGACCCACATCGAGACCGACAATGCCTTCATCGAAGCCCGCACCGTTCCCGTTTCTTTCAAGGTAGGGGGCACCGTGAAACGGGTGCTGGTGGAAGATAACCAGTTCGTGAAACAAGGTGACCTGCTGGTGGAACTGGACGACCAGGACTATCGGGTGGAGGTCGCCAAGTCAGAGGCCGGCGTCGGCGTGGCCGAGAACGAGACCGGCGGCGACTACCTGAAGGCCGAGGGGGCCAGGGCCGCGGTTCAGGCGGCCAGGGCCAGGCTCGACCAGGCGATTCTGGACCTGCAACGGGGCGAGGCGCTCTTCAGGCGCGAGGTCATTCCCAAGGAACAGCTTGACCGGCTCAGGACCGCCAAGCGTGTGGCCGATTCACAGTTGAGGGAGGCGGAAGAAGGGCTCAAGCGGTTCCTGGCAGAGGCCGGATTGGCGACCCAGGGGGGGAACAAGGCCAAAGTGCTCCAGAGAAAGGCCCAACTGGAGGAGGCACGTCTACAGCTCTCCTACACGCGCATCACCGCCCCCCGCGACGGTTACATCACCAAAAAATCCATCGAACCGGGGACCAACGTCCAGGCGGGACAGCCGCTCATGGCCCTGGTGCCGCTTCAGGACGCCTGGATCACGGCCAACTACAAGGAGAGCCAGCTCACCCATATCAGGCCGGGCCAAAAGGTGGAATTCACGGTTGACGCCTATCCGGGCCGCACCTTCAGCGGAAAGGTGGACAGCATCATGGCCGGCACCGGTGCGGCCTTTTCGCTGCTGCCGCCGGAGAACGCCACCGGCAACTACGTCAAGGTGGTCCAGCGGGTGCCGGTCAAGATCGTCATCGACAACAACAGCGACCCGGAACACCTGCTGCGGGTGGGGATGAGCGTCATCCCCACGGTAGTGGTGGGGCGCACGGCAAAGGATGTGTTCAAGGGGTTGAACCCGCTTAAATGAGCGACGACAAAGACATAAACAAATGGCTCATTACCATCACGGTCATGCTCCCGGCCATCATGGAGATCATCGACACCTCGGTGGCCAACGTGGCCCTGCCCCACATGCAGGGGAGCCT
>JAATGX010000001.1 GCA_015688915.1 Desulfuromonadales bacterium | reverse complement strand
GATCAGCACCGCCTCCGCGCGGCGGCTCTTGGCTGCCAGGGTGGCGTAGGTGAACGTGAACACCAGGGAACAGAGAAGTGCAACAGCCATGCGGAGCACGCTTCGCAGGGCATACAGGGGCAGGTTGTGGGGTTCGAGTGAAAGGGGGAGTTGTTCCCCCGGCGTATAGGGAACGGCCATCTGCCGACTTCCCCAGGCCAACAGGGTGACTATCCCCATGACGAGGAGAAAGGCCACCCCATCCCAAAAATTGACGCGGAGTTTCAGGTTTTGATTGCTCAAAATTTTCATAGTATTCCATCCATGACAGGCGTGCCTCGATAGTGTTCGCAACCGGTCGCGTAACGGCTCTGCCGGGGCGCGTGCGGGCAGACCACGATAGACAGGCCTGCGGCAGCGGCAAAGCAGCATGAAAATGGGAGGGAGGGGTTGAATCCCCCCGGCCCGAGGTGTTTACCCGCTCATATGCAGCCGGTAATCTTCAAGGCGGGGGAAGGCTGGATCGCTTGAAGGATTAACGCTGGAATGGCGGGTTGTTGAAGAGGTACGTGGTACTATGACTGTCCAAGTGGAATAACCACCACCTTTCCTGTTTCAGTTTTTCATCGAGCTTTCAAATAACTGCCCGTCGTTGCACACGACAGGGGCGGTTCATTTCTCCATCTGTCCCCTGATCGAGATCCCCAGGCGTTTCAGCATTCCCTGAAAGTTGGGCCGCAAAATGCCGGTCTCCTCTGCGGCTCTGGTCACGTTCCAACTGTTTCGTTCCAGGGCGCTGACCAGGAAGGCCTTTTCGATCGCATCCACCGCATGCCCGCGGATGTGACGCTTCATCTCCTTGAGTTCCTCGGCGGTGGCCGGGACGCGGCCTCCAAAGGCACCGTCGTCTCCGCTTCCATCCGCCTGTTCCAGATCATCCCTGCGGATGATGTCCCCCTCGGTCAGCACCACCGCCCGCTCAATGATGTTTTCCAGTTCCCTGACATTGCCGGGATATGAATACCCCTCCAGGAACATCAAGGCGTCGGGCGCCACACCGCGGATATCCTTGCCGATCTCGGCGGTGAATTTCTTCAGAAAATGGCTGATCAGGAGCGGGATATCACCCTTGCGTTCACGCAGCGGCGGCAGTTCGATGGGGATGATGTTGAGACGGAAGAACAGGTCCTCGCGGAAGGTCCCCTCGCTGACCATGGTCTTGAGGTTCCGGTTGGTGGCGGCGACCAGGTGGATGCTGATGGGAATCGGCTGGGTCCCGCCAATGGGAGTGATCTGGCGTTCCTGGAGGGCGCGCAGCAACTTTGCCTGGGTCGAAAGGCTGATATTGGAGACTTCGTCAAGGAACAGGGTACCACCATCGGCAACCTTGAAAAGCCCCACCTTGGCCTGTATGGCTCCGGTGAACGAACCCTTGACGTGGCCGAACAGTTCGCTTTCCAGAAGATTTTCCGACAGGGAGGAGCAGTCCACCGCCACGAAAGGCTGATCCGGCCGGGGACTGTTTTCGTGGATGGCACGGGCCACCAGTTCCTTGCCGGTCCCGCTCTCGCCGGTAATCAGGACCGTGCTGGTGGTGGCGGCCACCTGCATGATCCGGTGGTAAACCTTCAACATCTCCTTGCTTTCCCCCACGAACTGATGGAACCCGTGATGCCCGGTGATCTCCTTTTTCAGATAAACATCATCCAGGATATGGTTGCGCTGCTCCAGGGCATGCTCTACCTTTTCCATGAACTGATCCGGAGCGAAGGGCTTGGAGATGTAATCCACCGCCCCGTTCTTCATGGCCTCCACGGCGGTTTCAACCGAGGCGTAACCGGTGATCATGATGACCGGCACATCCGGCTGGAGCGCTGAAACCGCCTTGAGCACCTCGATACCGTTCATGCCCGGCATCTTCAGATCGGTAACAATCAGATCGAACTCGCACTCATGCAGGAGCTCGATAGCGCTGTAGCCGCTTGTGCAGGTTTCCACGGCAAATCGATCATTGTCGAGAATCCGTTTCAGGCCGTCCCTGATTACCGCTTCATCATCAACGATAAGTACCCTGGTACGTTCCATCGTTCTCCCCTTCCGTGAGCACCGCGTTGGAAACCGCCATGATGCATCCTGCATCGTATACTGCATACGCTTCGCCTACATATTACCCATAACTCTGTTCAAGTCAATCGATTCGCCGCTGCCCACCGGTTCGCCCCATTAAGGTGTATAGATTTGATGTACAACGCATGCTGTCGCCAATTGACCGGATACCTGTCGGCAAAACACCACGGCATCGCCTTTTCCCGCTTTTCCATGGCGCCGGGGTAGTATGCGATTTCTATACAATCGCACTACTGGACATGATGGTATCCCCTTGTTCTGACTGACAAAAAAACTCAATGATTTAGACGGTTATATTGTTTTTCGACAATACGGGACTTATGGCACGTCCGATGCTTAATGAATGCTGGCGGCACGAAATACAGACACGGAGGAACGGCCATGTAAAAAGCGAAATAATCGGGGACATCGGTTGAAATCGGGCTGACATCTGGTACAAGAAGAAGCAGATATCAATTGTATACGATATACAATATACGACACCCGCGGGCAGATGGCGGTGCTCATGAGGAGAAAGGGAGGGTTTGGATATGCGTGTCTATACAATGCTATTGATCCTGGCGGCACTGATGGCATCGATCACCGGGGCCGTCTGGGGGGCTGAACCGGAAAACGACAGGTGCCTGGCCTGTCACGGCAGCAAGGATATCATAAAGATGGGTGGTGAGCGGCTCCTGATCAATCCTGTCAGGTTTGCCGCCACCACCCATTCCTTTATCGGCTGCAAGACGTGCCACGACTCGGTAACTCCGCAGCACCCCCGTGACGGCGCCAAGCCTTCCAAGGCATCCTGCCGGGAGTGCCACGCCCCGATCCAGGCCGAATACGCCAAGAGCATCCACAGTGCCAAGGCGGCCTGCAATGACTGTCACAACCCCCACGAGGTCAAATCGCCCATGGCCGTATCGGGCGACGATATCAATGCTAAATGTGCCAAGTGTCACGATGCGAGAAAGACGATCAAGAGCCACACCAAATGGCTCCCCCAGGCCGATCTCCACATCGAGGCCCTCCCCTGCATCACCTGCCACACCGGATCAAAAGACTACGTCATCACCATGGCCATAGAGAACCGCCCCGCCGGTGCGCCCAAGGGCGACTTCAAACTCGCCAGCCTTGACGAGCTTTCCCGGCTCCTTCCCCAAGGGGGCGACATCAGCAGGGTGATCGACAAGGACGGCAACGGCTCCATCTCCCTGAAAGAGCTGCGGGAGTTCAATCACAGTGTCAACAGGCGGGATATGCGTCTATGGGGGATGATGACCCCCGAGGTGGTGACCCACAGCTACCAGATCCTGGACAACCGCTGGGACTGCACCTTCTGCCACGCCTCGGGCCCCAAGGCCATGCAGACCAGCTATGTGGCCTTCCCGGACAAGAGCGGCGGGGACACCCGGCTGCCGGTGGAAAAAGGCGCCATCCTGGACATTCTCTACGGCACGCCCGACTTTTACATGCTGGGCTCCACCCGCAGCACCCCGCTCAACATTCTCGGCGCATTGATCATCGTCTGCGGACTGATGTTCCCGCTCGTGCACGGCACCCTCCGCCTGTTGACCAGGAAGAACAGAAAGGAGCACCAGCAATGAAACACACCATCTACATGACCCCCATGCCGGTCAGGATCTGGCACTGGCTGAACGCGTTCGGGATTGTCACGCTCACCGTAACCGGCCTGCAGATCAGGTTCCCCGAATACGTCAACATCTTCGGCACGTACAAGGCCGCCATCCGGCTCCATAACACCGCCGGAACCGTGGTGTCCATTTCCTATGCTCTCTGGTTCATCTACTACCTGTTCGTGGCCGGAACCCTGTCGAAACTCTACCTCCCCACGGCCGAAGACATCACGCACGGCATCTTTCGTCAGGCATTCTTCTACTTTTACAACTACTTTCTGGGGCGCCCCAATCCGCACCACAGCACCCCGGACAGCAAGTTCAATCCGTTGCAGAAGGTTGCCTACCTGATGATCATTATCATTCTCCTGCCGCTGGTGATCGTCTCCGGCTTTTCCTTGATGTATGTGGCGCCCATGCGGGAACTGATCCTCCTGATTGGAGGCATCAAGACGCTGGTCAGTTCCCACTTTCTGATCGCCTGCTGCTTCACCGCCTTCCTCTTCGTCCATATTTACCTGGCGACCCTCGGCCACACCCCGCTGGCCCACTTCAAGCCGATGTGGAGCGGCTGGGAAGAGGAAGACGACGAAGGGGAGCAGTCCCCGGGGAACAATCCCGCGAAACAGCATTGAAACTCGATCATATAAAATCAATATCAGGAGGAACCCATGAGCTGTCGCCACGTCCTTCTCATCGCCTTGCTGGCTCTGTTTTCCGGCTCCGGCGCCATGGCACTGGATTTACGAAATGTCACCTTTACGACCAACGGCGGAGGTGTGGTGGTATTCAGCCACAAGGCCCACATCAGCCAGAAGGCGATGGCCAATAACTGCAAGGCCTGCCATGACGGTATATTCAACATCAGGCACAAGGTCCGTTTCACCATGGCGGATATGGAGAACGGCAAATCATGCGGCGCCTGCCACAATGGTAAAGAGGCCTTTCCGCTGAAGGAATGCGTTCGCTGCCATCAGGTCAAGGAGATCACGATCCAGGTCAAATCGACCGGTCCTACGCACTTCAGCCACAAGAGCCACGTTGCCGCCAGCCCCGACTGCGGAACCTGTCATCCGAAACTGTTTGCCGCCGGGCCCAACACACGGCAAACCATGGCCGACATGAAGAACGGAAAATCGTGCGGCGCCTGCCACGACGGTAAAAAGGCATTCAGCATCGATGCATGCGTCAAGTGCCATCCGGTCCGGGAGATCGTCTACCAGGTAAAACAAACCGGCCCCACCCGTTTCAGCCATACCACACACATTGAGGCCCACCAGTGCAGTGACTGCCACACCCGGCTGTATCCCGTCAAGCGTCAGACCCGTCATATCACCATGGCGCAGATGGAAAAGGGAAGCTCCTGCGGCGCCTGCCATAACGGCAAGGGGGCATTTCCGCTGAAGAACTGCACCACCTGCCACCCGGCAAAGGAACTGGTCTTCGTGGACAAGGATGCCGGCAACGTCACCTTCAGCCATAAGGCGCATCTGGGAATGTACGGGTGCAGTGATTGCCACACCAAGCTCTACGCCCCTGCCAGGAGCTCTAAAAAGGTCAGCATGAAGGAGATGGAGGGCGGCAAGTCGTGCGGCGCCTGCCACGACTCCAAAACCGCCTTCAGCGTGACGGACAAATGCGACACGTGCCACAAGATGTAACCTGAGTGGTTCGACGAATCCGCGGCCCCCTGCCCCCTTTGAAAAGGGTGGCAGGGGGAAGGTGGTCGTCAACGGACAGATTCGTGCCATTCAGGAGACGTAATGACGGAGGAGAGATATACTATGTTCAACACTCTCGCGGGAAGAGCGCTCGTTCCGGTAGGACTGGCCGTCACCGGCTTCGTCGTGGTATGCTGCCTGCTGCTCTACTCGGCCATCAGGAGCGGCGTCAACGACTATGCGGTCTCGGAAGCCACCAATCTGGCTGACACCATCCTGAAATCGGCGCACTACGCCATGCTCAAATCCGACCGGGAAACGCTCGCCACCATCATCCGCAACATCGGCGAACAAAATGGTGTGGAACATGTCAGGATCTTCAACAAAAAAGGGATCGTGAACTTCTCGGCCAAACCTGAAGAGATAAACCGCCAACTGGACAAGAAGGCGGAAGGGTGTATCGCCTGTCACAGCGGCCCTGTTCCCATAACCACCCTGGGTACGATGCAACAGGCGCGGAGGTTCAAAAACAGCGCCAACAAAGAGGTACTGGCCATTACGTCGCCCATCTACAACGAACCGGAATGCTCCAATGCCGCCTGCCATGTCCACCTGCCCAGCCAGAAGCTCCTCGGAACCCTGGACATCGGGCTGACCCAGGACTCCCTGGCCAGATCACTGGCCATCATCCGTGCCCAGATGATCATATTTACCCTGATGACCCTGGCGCTGACCATTGGCGGCGTTACTGCGATCCTGCGCAGAAGCGTGTTTCTCCCCATGCAGCGGCTTCGGGAGTTCGTGGAACGGCTCGACGCGGGAACGGCTCCACTGCCTGAAAATCCTCCCCATCTCCCGCTGGATTTGGATAAGATAGCCAGGAGCCACCTCAGGCTCGTTCAGAAATCGAACGGACCGGCGCCGAATCAGACCACACCCAGCAATGAATGACCTGCCGGTGAACAGCCTGGAGCATGTACCCACATGACGAACAGTCAGCCACAGTCACCGACCGCCTCAT
>JAATGX010000236.1 GCA_015688915.1 Desulfuromonadales bacterium | reverse complement strand
AGCGCGTCGCCGATCTCTTTCGTGTTGACCAGCTTTTCACCCGGCTTGTCCTGGAAGATGTCGCGGGTGCGAAACCCCTGGTCCAGGATCTTTGCCACGGCATTGTCGATGTCCTCGGCCGCATCCTGCATACCGAAAGAGAACTTGAGCATCATAGCGGCGGAAAGGATCTGGGCAATGGGGTTGGCGACCCCCTGGCCGGCGATGTCCGGGGCCGAGCCGCCGGACGGCTCGTACATACCGAACGTCCCCTCGGCCAGCGACGCGGACGGCAGCATCCCCAGGGAGCCGGTCAGCATGGCGGCCTCGTCGGACAGGATGTCGCCGAACATGTTCTCGCACAGGATCACGTCGAACTGCTTGGGCCATTTTACCAGTTGCATGGCGGCGTTGTCCACGTACATGTGGGACAGTTCCACGTCCGGGTATTCCTTGGCGATGCCGGTCACCACCTCGCGCCACAGCACCGAGGTGGAGAGGACGTTGGCCTTGTCGATGGAGCAGACTTTTTTCCCCCGCTTGCGGGCCGCCTGGAAGGCGACATGGGTGATGCGCTCGATCTCCGGCACGCTGTAACGCATGGTATCCACACCGACCCGTTCGCGCCCGCTCCCCTCGATCCCTTTCGGCTGGGAGAAGTAGATGCCGCCGGTCAGTTCGCGGATCACCAGGACGTTGAAGCCGCCGGCGATGACCTCCTCCTTCAGCGACGATGCGCCGGTCAGGGAAGGGAAGATGATGGCCGGGCGCAGGTTGGCGTACAGTCCGAAGATCTTGCGCAAGGGGAGAAGCGCCCCGCGCTCGGGCTGCTCGTCGGGCGGCAGGGTTTCCCATTTCGGCCCGCCGACGGAGCCGAACAGGATGGCGTCGCTCGCCTTGCAGATGTTCACGGTCGTCTCGGGCAACGCCTTGCCTTCGTTGTCGATGCCCGCGCCCCCCACATTGGCGTGGGTCCGTTCGAACGTGACCGCGTATTTTTTCTCGACCGCATCCAGCACCCTGAGCGCCTCGGCCATGACTTCCGGACCGATGCCGTCTCCCGGCAGGACCGCTATCTTGTATGTCTGTGCCATGTTCCCCCCATTTACGTATGTATGTCGATACAAAAGTTTTTTATTCTAATTTTGCCGGCCAAGTATTGTCAACTAAAAGAACGGCACGACAAAAAACAAGCCGGGGCGGTTGTGCAACCGCCCCGGCTTTGTTTTCATCCCGTTACATCGGATGTAGGGGAACCTGCGCGGCTGACGTTCTAGATTCCGGCCTTTTCCTTGAGAATGGCCGCCTTGTCGGTCTTCTCCCAGGAGAATTCCGGCAGTTCGCGGCCGAAATGGCCATAAGCGGCGGTCTTTTTGTAGATAGGGCGGAGCAGGTCGAGTTGCTCGATGATGGCGCGGGGACGCATGTCGAACACCTCGCGCACCAGTTCCGACAGACGGTCCTCGGAAACCTTGCCGGTGCCGAAGGTGTGCACCATGATGGAAACCGGCTGGGCCACGCCGATGGCGTAGGCCACCTGCACCTCGCAGCGCTCCGCCAGGCCGGCCGCCACCAGGTTTTTGGCCACGTAGCGCCCCATGTAGGCGGCGGAACGGTCCACCTTGGAGGGGTCCTTACCGGAGAAGGCGCCGCCGCCATGACGGCCCATGCCGCCGTAGGTATCCACGATGATCTTGCGGCCGGTCAGGCCGCAGTCGCCCATGGGGCCGCCCACCACGAAACGGCCGGTGGGATTGATGAAGTAACGGGTGTTGGCATCCAGCAGATGGGCCGGGATGACCTTCTTGACCACCTCCGCGATCACTCGCTCCTCGATCTCCTTGTGGGTGACTTCCGGGGTATGCTGGGTGGAGATGACCACCGTATCGATACGAACCGGCTTGTCGTTCACATATTCCACCGAAACCTGGGATTTGGAGTCAGGACGCAGGAAGTTCAACTGCCCGCTCTTGCGCACCTCGGCCAGCTTGGCTACCAACTCGTGAGCCAGTTGGATCGGCATCGGCATCAACTCCGGTGTTTCGTTGCAGGCATAACCGAACATCAGCCCCTGGTCGCCGGCGCCCTGCTCCTTGTGGAGACCGTCGCCTTCGTTGACCCCCTGGGCAATATCGGGTGACTGGCGGTCAACGGATACCAGCACGGCGCAGGTGCCGGCATCGAAACCCATTTCAGAGTCGGTGTAGCCGATCTCCCTGATGGTGTTGCGGGCGATCTCGGAATAGTTGATCACGGCATTGGTGGTGATCTCACCGGCGATAACCGCCATGCCGGTGGTCACCAGGGTTTCGCAGGCCACGCGGGCGGTCTTGTCCTGCGCCAGTATGGCATCAAGAATGGCGTCGGAGACCTGGTCGGCGACCTTGTCGGGATGTCCTTCCGATACCGACTCGGAGGTAAAGATGAATTTTTCGGCCATGGCAGTGTAACTCCTCTCGTTGCTCTTTAGTTATGGGGGATAGGGGCGTAATTGCAGGTCACAAAGAACCAATCAATATGTCGAATGGACAGATTTATAGTCATGTTGTTGTTTTGTCAAGTAAAAATAACATT
The DNA here is from genome assembly GCA_015688915.1 of Desulfuromonadales bacterium. Lineage (GTDB taxonomy): Bacteria > Desulfobacterota > Desulfuromonadia > Geobacterales > Pseudopelobacteraceae > JACPFJ01. Next base: position 4,489 of record JAATGX010000236.1, on the reverse strand, counting down.
TTCTTTATTCCATTTGACTTGACTGCCGCGAATTATGCACAATGCGGCAATGTGTGTTTTTCATTATCTAATCGGGTGGTCAGTATGTCGACAGGCATCACTATTCTTCTGTCCGGATTGTTGGCCGGCGCCATGTGCGTGACGGCACTGGCAGCGGCGAACCTGCCGAACAGCCACTGGAACTATTTCCATTTCGACGGCCGTGGCTTTATTGCCGGTCAATCGACCGGCGGCATGCCCTTCGTGGCGGTACGGGACGGCGTTCGGCCGGTGGTGCTGACCCCTGGGGCAAAGATCGAAGCGGTCGACCTGGCGGCAGGCACGGGCGCCATCGTCGGCATCTGCTACATCCAGAGTTCGGGCGGCAAATTGAAACCCGGCGTCCCCTATCTGCCCTGTACGCGGATGCCGGTGCAATTTTTCTCCGGCGACAAGCTTATGGCGGCAACGGAAACCGATGACCAGGGGTATTTCCAGGCAGTGCTGGCCACCGGCAGGTACCGGGTCAGGAGCAAGGAAGAAATCGAGGTTACGGTCGGGAACGGCGTGACAACACTGGTTCCGCTGCGGGCGGGCAAAAGGATGGTGGACTGATGAAAACAGGCTTCATACGCTTGACAATGGCGATCGTTTCTCTTCTGACGCTGGCCATGCCCGGATTTGCCGGACAGCTCGACGACTACTATCTGTCCGCATTCGGAGAACAACCGGGCAGCGCCATGGAAAAGGCGATCCTCTCTTCGGCAACAGAGGCGGCCCATTGCGGCACACCGATCAGGCATGGGCTCAGCCGGGACTGGAACCAGTTGGAGCCGGCCACGCAGAAGGTGTTGGCAAAGCAACTGGCCCTGCCGACGTTATCCGGCACCGAGTCGCCGCCGGTGATCTCTTCGGGAGGTCATTTCAGAATCCATTACACCACCAGCGGCACGGACGCTCCCAACATTACCCTCATCAACCAGTATGCCGGCCTCAACCTGACCAGCATCACGGACTGGGCGGCAAAGGTGGGGGATACCTTCGAGGTGGCCTACGCGTATTATCAGGGTTTGGGGTATCACATGCCCCCGACGAATCCCTACGACGTCTACCTGAGCAGTCTTGCCTCGGCGAGTGAATACGGGGTGACTGTGGACATACAGAAGGTGCCGTCATCCAATTTTCCCTATGCATCGAGCAGTTACATCCAGATAGACAAGGATTTTACCAGCAGTATCTTCCACCCCACGACCTACACCCCGCTACAGAGCCTGCAGATCACCTCGGCTCACGAATTCCACCACGCCATCCAGTATGGCTACAACTATTATTTTGACATCTGGTACGCCGAGGCCACCTCAACTTGGTTCGAGGATGAGGTGTGGGACGATGTAAACCAGGACTACGATTATATCTCGACCTGGTTCAGCCACAGCAGCCTTGCGCTGGATATTTCCGCCAGCACAAGCACCGGCGGCGGTTATGGGCGCTGGATCTTCAACCGTTTTCTGGCGGAACAGCATACAACGACCGCAATCCGCAGTTTCTGGGAAGCGCTGGCCAGCATGGCGCCGACAAACGGGCAGGACATACCCATGGCACCGGTGTTGAATTCCGTACTTTCGGCTTCATACGGCAGCACGCTCGGCACGGATTTTTTCGGTTTTGCCAAGCGTGTCTATACGCGCGACTGGACGACCCATACGGCCGACCTCGGCAAAATACCCTCTTATTCCCCCGTGTCGAGCTATTCCACCTATCCGGTCAGCGCAACCTCGGTGACATTGCCCCATTACTCCTTTGCCTACTATACATTTTCACCCACTTCCGGGGCTCCAACCAGCCTGAGCATTACCGTCACCGGCACCAGCGGCATCAAGGCAACCGCCTTCATCAAAAGCAGCGGCGGCACGGTCACCGAATACCCCTTCTCCGCCGTGAACGGCGCCACCGTAGCCATTCCCGGCTTCGGCACCTCCAGCGAGGCGGTTCTGCTGCTTGCCAACACCACCGACGTCGACAGTCATCAAGCCAGCTTCAGTACCGACGGGAGCGTGCAAAGCGTCCAAGAGCCAGCCGGCGGCTCGGTGGACAATCCGTCCGGCGGTAGTGGTAGTAGTGACGGTGGCGGCACGAGCAGCAGTGGCGGAGGGGGCGGTGGGGGCGGCTGCTTCATCGCCACGGCGGCCTACGGCAGTTATCTCCATCCCAAGGTACAGTTGCTGCGCGCCTTCCGGGACCAGCACCTGCTGACCAATGAGCCGGGCCGGGCCTTCGTGGCCATGTACTATCGTCTCAGCCCTCCGCTGGCCGATTTTATCGCCCGACACGACACGCTCCGTCTGCTGGCCCGCCTGCTGCTGACGCCGCTGGTTTTTGCGGTAGCATATCCCGCGGCCCTGGCGGCGGTCTTCCTCATGGCCGCAAGCTGCGCCCTGTTTGCCGCGCGCAGGCGAACAGCCGTTGTCATGCACCGGGATTGACGCAGTGATATTGAACGTAGTGACTATGAAAAAGGCGACCCATAAAGGTCGCCTTTTTTATTCCCTTATCCATTGAGACTGCCCCATAACAAGCAACATGTCGGCCTTGCCGCTACGCAAACATATCGCTTCAAGGGAACGCGGCCTGAGATCTTCTCACGGCTGTCCCAATTACACGATAATTGCTCAATTTTTAGCTGATTATGCCGATATATATTCTAGCACGGTTGCACAGGAGGAGCGTCATGTCCACGTTGCCCCAACTCTCGCCGAATGCAGTGATCGGCAACCCGGCCCATCTCAATCCGCTGGCGCATTCGACCTATAATCTGTCGGCGTCCGCGGCCGGAACCATGGCCCAGCAAAAAACCGCCCGTAATAAAAGCGATTCCGTGAACATCTCCCGCCAAGCCCTGGAAAAGGCGGCCCAGGCCGAAGGCCAGGACGGAATGCCAAAAGAAGCCCAAACCCAAGAAGCGCCTGACAAGACAAAGAGGGCCTGACCTCGGCCCTTCATCGCCTCCCCCCACAACCCACTCCAACCATGACTTTTTCATAGGCAATAAACGCAAACGGGACAGAATCGCCATTCTGCCCCGTTTGCGTAATCAAGGTCGGAGCTGTGCAGAAGTAAAGGCCGTTCATTCCCCCCTGATAACCGTCAAGCCGGGAATCACATCGAAATGACGGTCCATGGTCAGCACGGAGAGCTTGTGTTCCAAGGCCAGTGTGGCGATCATGATATCGGATAACGGTAAGGTCCGCCCCTTTTTGCGAAGCGAGAACGACAACCGCCCAGCCCTGACCCATACCCCGGCGGTCAACTCCAGATGCGGCAAGGCCTGAAAGGCGTTGAGCACGAGCGTCTCCTCCCGCACGCTTCTAATCCCCTGGATCAATTCAAAAAGCACCACCCCACAGGTTGCGACCTCTCCCTGTATGAGGCGTTCTTCCAATTTCTCGGCCAGACGGGTCGGCCTGGCGTTGAAAAAGTCGATCCAGGCGCAGGTATCGGGCAGGAGGCTATTCGCCATGGTAGCGCTCCCGTTCTTCGGCGGCTTTCAGTTCCCGCTCCTCTTCCCGCTCCCAGTCGTACTCGATATGTACCTTGCCGCGCAGCGCAAGCAGGGCCTGCATCTTCTGGCGACGCACATAGTCCTCCATGACCGTGACAATGGCCTTGGTCTTGGATTTTTGTCCGGAAACCCGTTGGACTTCAGCCATGAGATCATCGGGGATGTTCAGTGTTGCACGCATATATCGCACCTCCATGGTATGCATTTACTATATGCGTAATGATATGCCTGGTCAAGTGAGGAGTGGGGCTGTTGACACGTCGAATGCAAAGAAAAAGGGACAGCATCCCGCGATGCCGTCCCTTTTGTCTACTTATGCGATTACGAAGCCGCTTAGTACCGGTAGAACTCCCCCTTGTACGGCCCTTCCTTCTTTACGCCGATGTAGGAGGCCTGGGCGTCGGTCAGCTCGGTGAGCATGGCGCCCAGAGTCTTCAGTTGCAGACGCGCCACCTTCTCGTCCAGTTCTTTCGGCAGGGTGTAGACGCCGATGGGGTACTTGCCCGGGTTGCAGAAGATCTCCATCTGGGCCAGGGTCTGGTTGGCGAAGGAGGAGGACATGACATAGGAGGGGTGGCCGGTGGCGCAGCCCAGATTGACCAGGCGCCCTTCGGCCAGCAGGATGATCCGCTTGCCGTCCGGGAAGATGATGTGATCCACCTGGGGCTTGATGTTCTCCCACTGGTACTGCTTCAGCTTGGCAACCTCGATCTCGTTGTCGAAATGGCCGATGTTGCAGACGATGGCGTTGTGCTTCATGGCCCGCATGTGGTCATGGGTGATGACGTCGATGTTGCCGGTAGTGGTCACGAAGATGTCGGCTTTGTCGGCGGCGTATCCCATGGTCACCACCTTGTACCCTTCCATGGCGGCCTGGAGGGCGCAGATCGGATCGACCTCGGTCACCCAGACCTGGGCCTGGAGGCCGCGCATGGCCTGGGAGCATCCCTT
>JAATGX010000169.1 GCA_015688915.1 Desulfuromonadales bacterium | reverse complement strand
AGAAACATGTCCAGGTCGGCAAGCAGTTCATCGGCGGCCTGGGTCACATGCACCGACAGGCAGGTGTCCAGCACATCGGAGGAGGTCATCCCCTGGTGGATGAAGCGCGCCTCGGGACCGACGAACTCGGCGACCGAGGTGAGGAAGGCGATCACGTCGTGCTTGACCTCGGCCTCGATGGCGTCGATGCGCTCGATGCTGAAGTTGCCCTTCTCGCGGATGACCGGCACGACCTCTTTGGGGATCACCCCCAGCTCGGCCTGGGCCTCGCAGGCCAGGGTTTCGATCTCCAACCAGATGCGGAAGCGGTTTTCCGGCTCCCAGATTTTTGCCATGTCGGGACGGGTGTAGCGTGGGATCATGTGTATCTCTCTCTTTTATGGTAGTTAGAGTGGCCGAACGGTTACCCATTGGCAAAAGAATAGTGCTGCGGAGTAATCAGGCGGCCAATTTGAATTCTTCCCTGACGGCATGCGGCAACCTTATCGGAATGAAAAAAAACGCCGGGTAGAGGTAGTCTTCTCCAGATTCATCAACAATCCTCAATAATTGTTTTCCGGCAGCGACGTTATCGTCAACAACACGATAAATTTTTCTCAGTTCCAGAGACACCTCATAACCGGAATTTTTAACACAAACCGCATACTGCTCTCTTTTTCTCATGTTCAATTCTCCAGAAAGCGTTTTAGCTTGAGTTCCTTTTTTTCGTATCCATGGGCCTCATACCAATGCAACTCAGCCTTTACAACCGAGCCGTCGCTCAACTCAATCAAGGCGCAACCCTTCAGCTTTCTCCAGCGCCCTTTACCGTATAACTTGCGCAAACGCGGCAATTCCCTTATGGCAGAGCCTACGGCAATAATTTCGACATCGCCTATCTGGCCGACAACCCTGAAAAACACCGGTTATGCCTCCAGCACCGCGCTGGCCCGGTACTGGTCGCCGATCACAATCCGCGGGGCGCAGACGTTCTGGTCCCGCAGAAACGATTCGGTGGTGCGGACCACATGGCCGGGATGGTTGTTCACCTCGGACAGGTGCGCCATCACCAGCACCTCCAGCCCGCCGTGGGCCAGTTCATGCAGCAGCTCCAGCGACTCCTCGTTGGAGAGGTGGCCTTGGCGCGACTTGATACGCTGTTTCAGGTCCCACGGATAGGGGCCGTTCATCAGCATCTCAACGTCGTGGTTCGACTCCAGGTGCAGCGAACGGCAGCCGCGCAGCTTCTCGGTAACCAGGCGGGTCACGATCCCCAAGTCGGTGGCCGAGCCGCAACGCCCCTCGCGGGATTCAAGGACAAAGCCGACCGGGTCGCAGGCGTCGTGGGTGATGGGAAAGGGGTCGATCACACAATCGCGGAAGTCCAGTGCACTACCGGCCTCGAACTCAATTACCCGCGCCTTGTGCAGGTACTTTTCCGCTTTTGTGGCGACCATATGGCTGGCGATGACCGGCACCTTGAACTTGCGGGCAAAGGCACCGACGCTACGGATATGGTCGATGTGCTCATGGCTGACCAGCACGGCATGGATACCGGTACTGTCAATGCCCACGGCCTCCATGCGCACCAGGGTCTCGCGCAAGGACAGACCCACATCGATCAACACGCGGGTTTCGCCGGTCTCCAGGTAGAGACAATTACCCTTGCTGCCGCTGGCCAGCGAACAGATTTTCACACGGGCTCCAGTAGTTGCGGTTTGAAGAAGCTTCTGCCATGCAACGTGCAGAAAAAATGCAGGATTACGGATGATTATAGTAACGCACAGCGGCGTTTGTGTGGCTCGTTCGTAATGCTTATTTATACAAGAAGAGCGCTGGAGTTTCAAGGTCAAAGAACAAGGGGCGCTGCCAGGCCATACGGCGACCCCCGGTTTTCAAGCTTGATAGGCCTTATACGGAACAGACATGCGAATCACCCCCGGGGATGGATCTCCCGGTGCAACCGTTTCAGCCGTTCCCGGGTGACATGGGTGTAGATCTGGGTGCTGGAGAGGTCGGCGTGCCCCAGCATGATCTGCACGCTACGCAGATCGGCGCCGTTCTCCAGCAGGTGAGTGGCAAAGGAGTGCCGCAGGGTGTGGGGTGAGATGTGTTTGCGGATGCCTGCTATCAAGGTCCGCTTCCTGATGATGTTCCAGAAGGCCTGGCGGGTCATGGCATCACCCAGACGGGAGAGGAACAGGTACAGGTTCTGCCCCGTGGGATCGAGCTTCCAACGGACCTGTTCCAGATACTCGCCGACCTTGTGCCGGGCCGATTCGCCGATGGGCACCAGCCGTTCCTTGTTTCCCTTGCCCACGGTCATGAGATATCCGGCATCCAGGTTCACCTCCCGCAGTTTGAGGCCGACCAGTTCTGAAACCCGCAGGCCGGTGGCATAGAGCAATTCCAGCATGGCCAGGTCGCGCACGTTCTCGTTCGATGTCCCCGCGCAGGCGGCGAACAGGGTATCCACCTCCGCGGCGGTCAGGAACTCCGGCAGTTTGTGCAAGGTGCGCGGCGCCTCGATGATCGAGGCCGGGTTGACATCGGCATAGTTTTCGATCATCAGGAACTTGTGGAACATGCGGATGGAGGAGAGGCAGCGGGCACGGCTACGGGCGCCGATACCCGCCTCCTTGAGCCGCCCCAGGAAGGCGGCGACATGGGTGGATGACACATCGGCCGGTGCGGCGCATCCCTGCTTTTCCAGGAAATCCAGGTAGCGCGTCAGGTCGCGGCTGTAGGCTTCCCGGGTATTCTCCGAGAGCCCCTTTTCCACGGCAAGGTAGCTGATAAAAAGATCGAGGTAGTCGTTCATGGGAGTTATCCCGGACTCCCCATCTTCCACCTCAGATAGATCTCCTCCACCTTATCCCTGGCCCAAGGGGTTCGCCGCAGGAACTTCAGGCTGGACGCAATGCTCGGGTCGTGGGTGAAACAGCGAATCTCGATGCGCTGCCCCAACTCCTCCCAGCCGTACTCCGCCGCCAGTTCGGTAACAATCGCCTTCAACGTAACGCCGTGCAACGGATCATGACTGCCCTGGCCGGTCATTCCATCTCCCACCCTTCACCCCTCGCTTTTCACACCCACTCGTCAATGGCCCTGCAAAGCTGCTCCTTGATCTCCGCCAGCTTTTCTTCATCCGTGATCTTATGACTGAAGATATCCCGCACGTAGAAAACGTCGGCAACCTGGT
>JAATGX010000072.1 GCA_015688915.1 Desulfuromonadales bacterium | reverse complement strand
GGTACGCCCCGACCTGCTGGCCGTGAACGGCGTGACCGGGGTGACGCTCAACCCGGGCACCGGCACGTTGCTGGGCCTCTACTCCACCGCCGCGGGCGGGCCGGAGGAGATCCTGGATGTCTTCCGCAGACTGTTCGGGTCCGTTGTGGATACCGCCGCCGCCAGCGGCTGCCGGCCATGGTCCTCACCGGTCGCCCCTCTCATGGCGTCCCGCGCACTGCGTAAAAACGCCGTCAACCTGGGGATGCTCGCCTCGCTCCTGGCCAGCATGGCAGGCATCGCCGCACGCGCCAGGACGCTGCACACCGCCGCGGGCGGGCTCTTCCTGGCCGCTCTCGGCGTCCACCTCGTGGAAAAGCGGCGCTCCATCATCGTCACAGGATAACGCGCAATGGCACCATTAAGCATACTGCCCGGCAGGGTCCGCTTTGCCGACGGCAGGTTGATCGGCAATGAGGCGCTGTCCCGCCATCTCGAAACCGGGGCATGCCTGGCGGGGATCAGCCAGGTATCGGCCAGCCACCGCACCGGCAGGATCCTGGTGGAATTCGACGAGCAGGTGGTCGACCGCGCAGCCATAGCGCGGCACATCACCGTCATGCTCGGCAACGGCCGGACGATTCCGGAGACGGTTGGGCGCGCCACGCCGGGTCCTGTTCCGGACAGGGAGGCCGTTTTCGTGCCGCGCCGTCTCCTCGCCGACGTGGCGCTCCACCTGCTCCTGCCCGCGCCGTTCGACCTGTTGGTGCCGGTCTTCCGGCGGGGATGACAGGGACGACGCACAAGCGCACATCCACAGGACCGCCCGCGCGGTCGCGAAAAAGCAGCACCATCAACGATGAAAAGGGGGAGGATGCGATGGGACACCATGGCAGTGAGACAGAGGCACCGGGCGACGGTAACGGCACAAAGGCATTCGAAGGGCTCCACGTGGGCAAGAAGGATCTCTGGCTGTTGGCCGGAGGCGCCCTGGGCGCCCTGGCGTTCCTGGGACTGGGCAAGGCGGCGCGCACGGTGCGGCCGGCCGCGGTCGGCGCCGTCAAGGAAGGGTATGCCTTCAAGGAGTGGCTGGCCGGCAAGGCGGAAAAGCTGAAGGAAGACGTGGAGGATATTGTCGCCGAAGGTGTCCACCAGTACCGGGAGGACCTGACCGCATCGGCCGACGCGGTCAAGCGGGAAAAGGACGTCCTGGAGAAGATCGAAAAAGTGGTGGAAGAGAAATTGGCCCGGATGCGGGCCGCCACGGGGGAGGAACGGGCATGAGCACGATAACCGACACGAAACGGACCACCCTGGGCTACCTGGGCAAAGCCCTGAAAGTGACCCTTGGGGCCGGAGCGGCCCTCGGCGGCTCCTACCTGTTCAGCCGCATCAGGGACAAGCATGATGCGGAGACCAGCCTGAACCGGCTGGAGCAGATGGTGGAAGAGGTACTGGCGGCCGGCGGAGACGCCGAAAAATAATGGAGTACACCATTATCCATCAGACACCGGGGAGGGTCAGGCTCGACCTGGCCGTTCCCCGGTTTCCCGCCGTGGATGGGGAACGGGTGGAAAGCCACGTGCATGACCTGGCCGGGGTCCGCGCGGTATCCTTCTCTCCCCGGACCGGCAGCCTGCTGGTCCGCTACGACGGGCGGGTGACCACGAGAACCGCCATCCTCGAACGGATCACCGCCGCGCCTCTGCCGGGGACCCGGCGTCACGGCCCGCTCACGGAATTGAAACGGAACGAGCGAAAAGTCATTTGTTCCGCGCTGCTGCTCCTTTCCCGCCCACTGATTCCCCTCCCGGCCAGGCCGGCGCTGGCCCTGTACGGCGCCTGGCCGGTCCTGAAAAAGGGGCTCGTCTCCCTGCGTCGGCACTCCGTCGATGTGGATCTGCTGGACGCATCCGCCATCGGGGCCGCCCTGGCGACCCGCGATTTCCTGACCGCGTCCCTGATCGCGTTCCTGCTCAAGCTGGGGGAATACCTGGACGCCTGGACCAGGCACCGGTCGCGGCGGCTCCTGTCGGAAATGTTCCGCACCACGGAAGAATGGGCCTGGGTCCGGCGCAACGGCGAAGAGGAGCGGCTGCCGCTGGACGAGGTACGGACCGGCGACCTGGTCGTGGTGCGCACCGGCTGCCTGGTGCCGGTGGACGGCACGGTGCTGGAGGGGGAGGCCCTGGTGAACCAGTCCAGCCTGACCGGCGAAGGGCTGCCGATCTTCCGGTGCGAAGGCTCATCGGTGCACGCCGGGACCGCCGTCGAAGAAGGCACCCTGCTGGTGCGGGCGGATCGGGTGGGCGATCAGACCAGGGCCGCCCGGATCGTCAAGGTCATCGAAGACGCGGAGCGGCTGAAATCGGCAACCCAGAGCAGGAGCGAAGCCCTGGCCGAGCGGATCGTCCCCTGGTCGTTCCTGGCCAGCGGACTCGTGCTGGCCCTTACCGGCAACCCGACCAGGGCCGCGGCGGTGCTGCTGGTGGACTTCTCCTGCGCCATCAAGCTCTCCACCCCCCTGGCGGTGCTCTCGTCCCTGGCCCTGGCGGCCCGGCACCGGGTGCTGATCAAGGGAGGCAAGTACCTGGAACTGCTCGCCGATGTGGACGCGGTCGTGCTCGACAAGACCGGCACCCTGACCATGGCCGAGCCGGAAATCGCCGGCATGGTGGCATTCAATGGGTATGACCGCAAGTTCGTGCTGCGGCTGGCCGCCTGCGTGGAAGAGCATTTTCCCCACCCGGTGGCCACCGCGGTGGTGCATCGCGCGGCTGAAGAAGGGCTGACCCACGGCGAGGAGCACGCCGAGCTCGACTACGTGGCGGCCCACGGGATCGCCACCAGGATCAACGGACAGCGGGTGGTCATCGGCAGCCGCCATTTTGTCCACGACGACGAAGGGATCGATCTGAGCGGTGGCGAGGCCTATGCGCTCGAACTGGCGACACGGGGGCATTCCCCCCTCTTCCTGGGCATCGGCGGCCGCCTGGCCGGCATCATCGCCATCCACGATCCGGTGCGTGCCGAGTCCCGCGATTTCATCGCCGGTTTGAAGCGGCACGGCATCAAGCGGATCATCATGGTCACCGGCGACAGCCGGGAGACCGCCGCAACCATCGCCGCCGAACTGGGGATCCACGAGTTCCGCGCCCAGGTGCTGCCGGAGGGAAAAGTGGCCGTTGTCCGCGAGCTGCAGCAGGCGGGGTACATTGTCGCCGTGGTGGGAGACGGCATCAACGATTCGCCCGCCCTCTCCCACGCCGATGTGGGCATCTCCATGAATCACGGCTCCGACATTGCCAGGGAAGCCTGCGACATACTCCTGCAGGACGGAACCCTGGGGGATATCCTGATCGCTAGGGGCATCAGCAAGGAGGCCATGGCACTTATCGAAAACAACTTCCGCACCATTGTCTCGGTCAATTCCGCAGCGCTTCTGCTCTCGCTCAGCGGCGCCATGCCACCGGTCTTCGCGGCAACCCTGCACAACCTGTGCACCATCGCCGTAGGACTCCGGGCGCTCGCGCCATTGAGGCAATCGGTTCTGCCCCCTGGCGTTGCACGGGACCGGGCGGATACTCTTGAAGCGCCTGTTTGACCCGGTAAATTTTTTTATCTATCAATTGATAACGATATTCATAATCAAACACCACGGGGAGACGTTATGGAACTGGAACAATCAATTTTCGCACCGTTTGGCGCCGGGCAGGCCGCGCAGGTCCGGCTGCCCCGGTATCGGATGACAAAGGACGGCATGTTCGATTGGCTGAGAAGGTTCACCATCAGGACCCGCATTATCGGCAGCTTCGCGACCGGAGCCGTCCTGACCGCCGTGGTGGGGGTGCTGGGATATGTCTCGGACGACAAACGCCTGTTCCTCTGCGCAGTCGCCTATATCGTCGTTGCATCGGTCTTCTTCGGCTGGTGGATTGCCGGGAGCATCATCCGGCCGATTGAAAAACTGCGGCAAAGATTTCTCGACGTGGCCGAGGGGGAGGGAGATCTGACGAAGCGGATGTCGGAATCCGGCAACGATGAGATCGGCGATGCCGCCGGCCGGTTCAACCTGTTTATGGGCAAGCTGCACGACATCGTCAGCCAGGTGGCTGGGACATCGTCGCAGGTGGCTGCGGCCGCGGGCCGTCTGCACACCGTGGCGGAGCGGATCGCCGGCAGTTCCGAAGGCATTGTGACCCAGGCCCGCGCCGTGGCCATTGCGGCCGAAGAGGTCGCGGCAAACTCCGGGGATATCTCCAGGAATTGCCTTGCCGCCTCTGCCGAGGCGCAGCGCGCCTCGCTATCCGCGCAAAACGGCGTGGCGGTCGTCCAGAGGACCGTGACTGTCATGGGCCGCATCGCCGAACGGGTAACGGAATCGACCAGAACCATGGAGAGCCTCGGCGCCCGCAGCGATCAGATCTGGAACATCGTCCACACCATCGGCGATATCGCCGACCAGACCAGCCTGTTGGCCCTCAACGCCGCCATAGAGGCGGCTCGCGCCGGCGACCAGGGAAGAGGCTTCTCGGTGGTCGCCGACGAGGTCAGGGCCCTGGCGGAGCGGACCCAGAACGCCACCCGCGAAATAGAGGCCTTGATCATGTCGATCCAGGGCGAGATCAATGAAGCCGTCACCACCATGGCCAAGGGGGTTCATCACGTGCAGGAGGGCACCGCCGAGGCGGAGAGTTCCGGGATGGCGTTGCGGGACATCTTGGGCAAGATAGATTCACTGGCCGCCCTGGTGCATCGGATTTCCGGCGCAGCCGAGGAGCAGGCCGTCTCCGGCAACGATATAACCGTTGCCATTCAGACCATCGCGGACGCGGCGCAGAGCACCTCCCTGAGCGTCATGGAATCGGCGGCGGCAGCCAGCCAACTGCACGGCAATGCCGATGGACTGCAACGGTTGATCGGGCACTTCAAGTTATAGCGCCGCGCGATCCGGGTAACCGGGGGGATCGCGCATACATCTGTTCATCCGGGAGGAAACGTTTCATGAGATATGCGGAGCGCACCAGCGCTCATACGGGAGAGTGCCGTGGGCAGGCGGGCGCCACCGAGTGCGCCATATTCGAGGTGCTGCTGTCACGCGACATGCGCCCCGGAGATTCCATCGACATCATCCTTGCCCAGCATCAAACCGAGCGCATGGGGATCGGCAGCATCGAATTCAGCGTCGGGGTGGTGCAGTTGTTGGATGACGGCCTGCTGGCCATGCGGGATACTCTGTTCTACCTTACCGAGGCCGGTTTTGCCGCCCTGAAGAGGATGCGGACCAGACTGCCCGTGGAAAAACAGCGGCCATCGGCCGAGCCGTCACGGGCAGCGGCCTGAACGTCCCGAGAGGGACACATGAAAGGGTCATATGCTGAAATTCCTGAAAACCTGTATACCGCTGCCGTCCAGGGGGCGTGACGCTACGCTTCATTCCTCGTGCACGGAGCCCTGTCTTTCCGGCTGCCTCTCCCTGCACCAGTTCGCCGAGGCGCTGGGCAATGCCGTTGACGCCAGGGACCCGCAACTCTACAACCACTCACGGGATGTGGCCGAGACCGCGCGGCTCCTGGCGGACGGCATGGGGCTGTCGCCAACCGACACGGAGCTGGTCCATATAGCCGGCCATCTGCACGATATCGGCAAGATCGGCATTCCGGACACGGTATTGAACAAACAGGGCACCCTGGACAGGGGCGATTGGCTCTGGATGGAACGGCACCCGGAGATCGGGGCGGAGATCGTGCGGCCGGTGCCGGCATTCAACGCGCCGGGGGGTGTGGCGGACATCATCCTCAGTCACCATGAACGTTACGACGGCAACGGGTATCCCGGCAGGTTGAGAAAGGAGGCAATCCCCCTGGGAGCGCGTATCGTTGCCGTGGCGGACACCCTTTCGGCGCTGCTGCGCGACCGCCCCTACCGCGACGGCTGCTCCTTCGACGAGGCCCTGGCCGAGATCGTGCGATGCGCCGGCACCCAGTTCGACCCGGTCGTGGTGCGTAAACTGATCGCGATCAGGGATCGGGCCAGGGATGCCTTGCAGGCTTCCGGCATCGCCCTCGACAGTCGTCCCTCGACACGTGTCATGGCGTCGTCCGGCGGCGGAGAGATGCACAGCTTCGTCCTGCCCGGCAGATATCCCCTGACCGCGAGTGCAGAAAAATGAGGTCGGAGACATCAGGCGGGGCAATCCATGGGGCACGGCCGCTGCCTGCCGGCGGCAGCGGCCGTGGAGTGAGGTGGGGTGTTCAGTCGATCAGGGTGAAACGCTCTTTGGGCACACCGCACCCTACCCCTTCATTGCCCGCACCAGCAGCTCATAATCCTCAAGCAGCGACTGCAGGTCCTCCTCGTGCTCGACTTCCTGTTCCAGGATGGTCAGCACCATGTTGTAGGTGACCGGATCCTTGTCCCTGGTGATGTCCATCAAACGCTTGTAGACGCCGATGGCGCACTGCTCGCCCTTGATGTTCTGCTCCAGCAGTGTCTTGACGTACGGGTCGCCCGGGGCGTCGTACCCACAGTTGG
>JAATGX010000274.1 GCA_015688915.1 Desulfuromonadales bacterium | reverse complement strand
GATGCGGTCGATGCGGGCGCAATCCTCGGAGATGCGCCGGGTGTAGTCCTGAATGGCGGCCTGTTCCGGCTGCTCACCGCCCAGCAGTTCCGCATACCCCATGATCGAGGCCAGCGGAGTGCCGACCTCGTGGGCCATGCCCGCCGCCAGCAAGCCGATGGAAGCCATCTTTTCAGAACGCAGCGCCTCTTCCCGCGCCTGGCGCAACTCGGTGTTGGCCTGCTCCAGAGCGGTCACCTGTGCCGATACCTGGCGGTCCTTGAAGAGGAGCGCTTCGGACATCTCATTGAACGCCTCGGCCAATTGCGCCAGTTCGGAACTGCCGGAAACCCGCACCCGCTGTCCGTACTGCCCTCCCGTGATCTTCCCGGTGGCGGCCAGCAGCCGGCTGACCGGCGTCACCACGATACGCGAGAGGATGAACGCGCCCAAACCCAGGAGCAGGATAAAGTCAATGGCGAAATAGGCCATGAAGAGCTGGCGCGAGCGTTCCAGACGGGCCTTTTCGGCGGACAGGGAGAGCGCCAGCCCCGCCCTGCCCACCGCGGCACCATTCCGCGCGACCTGCGCCAGGGAGACAATGCCGGAACCATCGGGAAGCAGGATACCCCCCCTGGCGGCATCGGTCGCCACGACAAAGGGCTTATAGATGTCGTCGCCATCCCTGCCCACGGTATAGATGACCTTGCCGTTCGCGTCCAGCAGCGTGAGGCGGATGAACGAGGCATCCTCGGCCAGCTTCTGGGCGTAGACGGCCGCCGGGGAACCGGCGGCGATCATTCCCTCCGGGTAGATGGGAATGGTCTCGGGCAACTGGCTGATGAAGGTCGCCAGCAGCATGCGGGCATGATCGCCCTTCTGGGAAAAAAGGTCGTTGGCGGCGGTACGGTAGGCGAGCAGGCTGAAGAGCAGCCAGGCCATGAGCAGCAGGCCGCTCAGGAAGGCCAGGATGGAGACGGTCAGGCTGACGCGGAACGGGCGCATGGCCTATCCCCTGGCGGAATTGCCCAGGCTGAGGTACCACTGGATGATCTGGCGGCCGTAGAAGATGTAGAGCACCGCGGCGGAAGCCAGGTAAGGGCCGAAGGGGATGGCCAGTTTGGCATCCTTTTTCCGGAACAGCATAAGGGAGATACCCACCACCGAACCGACCAGGGAGGCGGAGAAGATGATGAACGGAACGGCCTTCCAGCCGAGAAAGGCGCCCATCATGGCCAGCAGCTTGATATCGCCGCCTCCCATCCCCTCCTTGCCGGTCAGCCGGTGATAGCCCCAGGCCACCAGCAACAGAATGCCGCCCCCCAGCAGGATGCCGGCCAGGGAGTTCAGCCACCCCTGCCACGGCAGAAAGAACGAGAAGGCAAAACCGATCACGATGCCGGACAGGGATATCTCGTCCGGTATGATCTGATGCTCGATATCGATGAAGGTGATGGTTACCAGGCCGGAACAGAAGAGGAACAGGGCCAGAAAGGTCAGGGACGGCCCGAAACGGAGGAAGAGCGCCAGTGTCAGAAGCCCGTTGATCAGTTCCACCAGTGGATACTGAAGCGGGATATGGACACCGCAGCCCCGGCATTTCCCCCGCAGCGCCAGATAGCTCAGCAGAGGGATGTTGTCGTACCAGCGAATCCGGCAGGAGCACTGCGGACAGTGGGACGGCGGCGAGATCACCGATTCATCCCGCGGCATGCGGCAGATGCAGACGTTGAGGAAGGAGCCGACCACGGCGCCGAAGATGAAGGCGATGCTGGACAAATAGAGGTGAATCGTCATGGGTATCCTGTCAATCAGCCCCTTCGGCAACGTGGTTTGCCATGGCGTCTTTGAGGTACGCCTCCACCTCCGCGGCCACGGTAAAGCTGAAGCAGGCTTTGGTAATCTCCACCGCCCGTTCCCTGGTGCAGCGCCGCAGGACCTGTTTGACCCTCGGGATGGAGGAGGCGTTCATGGACAACTCGTCGAAGCCCAGCCCGAGCAGGATGGGCAGATAGAGGGGGTCGCCGGCCATCTCGCCGCAGATGCAGGCGTCGATACCCGCCTCGTGGGCGGCTTCCACCACGCGCCGCAGCGAGCGGAGCACGGCCGGATGGAGCGGCTGGAACATCGCCGCCAGATGTTCGTTGGAACGGTCCATGGCCAGGGAATACTGGATCAGGTCGTTGGTGCCGACGCTGAAGAAGTCCGCTTCCCTGGCCAGCAGGTCGGCAATGACCACCGCCGACGGGATCTCGATCATGATCCCGACGGCGATTGACCGGTCAAAGGCATGACCCGCCGCATCCAGATCCGTCATGGCCTCCCTGAGCAGGGCCTTGGCGCGGCGCAGCTCCTCCAGCCCCGCGATCATCGGGAACATGATCCGCACCGGGCCGGCAGCGCTCGTGCGCAGGATGGCCCGCAACTGCTTCCTGAATTCGTCCGGCATGCTCAGGGCCAGCCGTATGGACCGCATCCCCAGGGCCGGGTTCTGCTCGCTCACCCGTATCATGCCGTCCAGCAGCTTGTCCCCCCCCACATCCAGGGTCCTGATGGTGAGCGGGTGGGGCGCAACCACCCGCTGCATGGCGCTGTAGGCCCGGTACTGTTCCTCTTCATCCGGCATTTCGGGGCGGTTCATGAACAGCATTTCGGTGCGGTACAGCCCGATCCCCTCCCCTCCGTGCCGCATGACCGACATCCCTTCCTCGGGAACCTCCACGTTGCCCTTGAGCAGGATGCGCTGGCCATCGGGCGTCTCCGCCGGCAGCGGGGCGATCTTGAGCAGTTCGCGCTCCACATATTCGTACTGCTGTTTGCGCCAGAGGCAGTCCCGAAAGGTATCGCGGTCCGGATTGACCACCAGCCGTCCGCTGAGCCCGTCCAGAACCACCGGCGCCCCATCCAGCAGCAGGTCGGCGATCCCGTCCACGCCGACCACGGAGGGCAGCTCAAAGGCCCGGGCCAGTATGGAGGTGTGGGAGGTCCGGCCGCCGACCTCGGTGACCATGCCGATGATGCTGCCCCGGTCCATCTGGAGGATGTCGGCCGGCGTGATGTCGTGGGCCGCGATGATTGTCTGTCCCATCTCGGAAGAGATGGGCGCATGGACCTTGCCGACCATGTTGTTCAGGATCTTCTCAATGACGGTTTCCACGTCGATGATGCGTTCTGCCAGGTAGGGGTCGCTGATGCCGGCGAAGAATTCGCGGTATTTGTGGAGTGTCCGGCGCAGGGCGCCTTCGGCGTTGATCAGGCCGGTTTCGATGTGTGCGGCGGTCTCGCTGAACAGCCGGGTGTCGGCCAGGATCAGCAGGTGGGTGTCGATGAAGAACAGGTGCTCCTCGCCGGTGGACGCCTGGAGTTGCTCCTTGAGCCGTTCCAGTTCGTCATGGGTGCAGGCGATGGCGGCCTTCAGGCGGTCTATTTCGGCGCCGGCGCCGGTCTCGCCGATATCGTACTCTTCAACGCTGATGCGCCGGCGGTCAATGACCCGCAGCCTCCCCACGACAATGCCGGGTGAGGCCGCGATGCCGGTGTACACCTGCATGTCGTTACTCTTCGCCGAATCCATTGTCGATCAGTTCTCCGATGACCTGCATGGCTTCTGCCTCATCGGCGCCGCTCGTCGTGAGCCGGACCGCGCTCCCCTTCGAGGCTGCCAGCATCATGATGCCCATGATGCTCTTGCCGTTAACTTCCACCCCGTCCCTGGCCAGCTTGATCTCGGAGGCAAAACGGTTCGCCGTCTTGACGAACAGGGCCGAGGCCCGGGCATGCAGCCCAAGCTTGTTGACGATGACGAATTCCTTCTGGAGCATAAACCGCCTGATTCCCGATCATGAGTGAAATGCGTGAAGCCGTTGATACCACGTCGTTCACAGGCAGTCAAGAAAAGCGGCATGACAACGGCGGCGGCCATCCGCATCCAAGCCGCCTCCGAAGCACATTTACAACTTGAACTGCCTGACCAGGCGCTGCAATTCTTCGGCGTTGCCACTCAAGTGGACGGCGGCCGAGGCGGATTCATGCGCGCCACGGGAAGCCTGCTCAACAACATCGGTTATCTGCTGCATGTTGCTGGCGATCTCGCTGGTTGTGGCGGTCTGCTCTTCGGCGGCGGTGGCGATCTGGTTGACCTGCATGGCCACGGCACTAATCTGTTCAAGGATATCCTGTAGTGCCGCGCCTGATCGGGATGCCTCCTCCGTACCGGACTCGACCTGCCTGACCCCCTGCTCCATGATGGCTACAGCACCCTTGGTCTCGTTCTGGATGGCTTTGATCATGTCGCTTATTTCTTTTGTGGCCCTGGTGGTACGTTCGGCCAGCGCCCGGACCTCATCGGCAACTACAGCGAAACCTCTCCCCTGTTCTCCGGCGCGGGCCGCTTCAATAGCGGCGTTCAGAGCCAGCAGGTTGGTCTGATCGGCAATATCCCCGATGGTGCCGATAATCGCCCCTATCTGGTCGCTACGTGCTCCCAGGTTTTCTACGGTCTTGGCGGATTCCTGCACTTTGGCCGCAATCTGGTTCATGACGGTAATAGTCCTGTCCACCACCGCTACGCCGTCCTGGGCGGATTTCGACGCCTGTTTCGCCCCTTCTGCGGCGAACTGACAGTTCCTGGCAATGTCATGGCTGGTTGCAGTCATTTCTTCTCCGGCGGTGGCCACGGTGTTGGCCTGTGACACTACCTCCTCGGTACCGACAGCGATTTGTCTGGAGGTGCTGGTCAACTGGCTGGCCGCCGAGGACACCTCGGATGCGGATTGGTTCACGCGGGAAACCATCTGGCTGAGACTACTGCGCACCTGCTCGGCGCAGGCGGCGATCATGCCGATTTCGTCAGCGGTCACTTGGGGAATGGCCGTGGAAAAATCGTAACCGGCCAAATTTTCCAGGTTCCGTTTCAACTGACTGATCGGGGCAACGATCTGCGTTCTGATGAACAGGAAAAAGACGGCAAAAGCCAGCAGACAGGCAAGGCCGATGGCGACCAGACTCCAGACTATTCCCGCAATACCATGTTTGGTGGACTGCCCGGAAGATTCCAGCGCCAATTCCTTGAGACGCTTGCCAGCAGCGGTCAAGAACTCCGTTGGCGGGCGGTCCATCCCTTTTACTGCGGCATCACCCGCGCTGCTGACAAAACCGGCATCCTTGTAGACCTGTAGACCCTTCCGATAGTCAGCCCCCATTTGCCGGTGGGCGGCCAGGAACTGTTCCGTGAGCTTCAGCGCTTCAGGATCCTTAATGGTGCGCTGCAACTCGCTCATCCCGTCGTGGACTGTTTTTTCCTGTTTCTCGAAGTTGTCCCAATACTTCTGCAGCGCTGCCGGATCACTGCCGCGCAGAAGTATGTCTTTCCATTCCTGGACCTGTTTTTTAAACTCAGTCTGCATGCTGAGCACGTGGAAGGCATTATCGTAATTCCGCCCAACCTCGTCGCGGAACGTCTTGATGCTGTTCCACGACATCCAGAAGCCGAACAGGGTCGCGGCGATGACCATGGCGGTGCCGGTTCCGGTTATCAGAAATAGTTTGACGTTGACGCTTTTTTTAATCCAGTTCATACCTTCTCCTGTAATTTGCAAAATTCTGGCTAAGGACTCTGTTGTCGTCAGTCGGTGAGCACACGTGGCACTCTGCAGAGTACCCTGATAGTTGTTTGGGATCAATGAGTCGAAACGGATCGGGATTAGATTGTCCTCACTACGGACACCTTGGATTTAGTGCGATGGTATATCGCAGGAGACATGCCAAGTTTTAACTATGAGAAATATCAGCACGTTGTTTCAACGGAGAGGGAGTTTGATGTTATGGACATGTTTAAAAACAGGGCAGTGTGTCTTAACGGATAACAATCACGCGACAAACGATTTAACCTGAAAGACCTTCATTATTCCGTTTCGGCGCCCATAGTTTCCTCAGGATTGGCCAATGAACACTAAACGCCGAACGGAATCTTGGAGGCCATCATCTTCCTCCGGTCAATCTTGCCCCCATCGACAATGAACGTTCCGTCACCAACAGCGTGAACCGTGCGCTTCTCTTTGCGCGTGGTATCGATGTACGCGGCAACCGCCTCCAGCACGACGATATTGTGTTTCTCAACGATGTCGATGACCTTGCACTCTATGTTGGCGAGGCACTCCTTGATCAAGGGCGGCCTGACGACCTTGCCCGGCACGGGTGTGAGTTCGAACTTGGCAAACTTGTCTGTGTCCGTCCCGGAGCACGTCCCTATGCCGACCACCGTATCGAGCATGTCAACCGTGGGAATGGCAATGACACACTCCTTATTCTTTCGCAACGCCAGGAAAGAGTGGTTCCATTCACCCGTGGTGATGGCAAATACCGGAGTGAAATCCAACACCATCGTCCAGGAGATGGTCATGATGTTGTCTTTTTGCCCATCATGGGTCGTCACGAGAACAACAGGCCCCGATTCCATCAGGGTAAAGGCCTTGCTCAGCTTCAGCGTTCGCATGAAAGCACCTCGCAATATTCCTTTGTCAGATGCAGAAATACCGGGGTCAGACTTGTATCTTTTTGTTTTCCATAATCGCCCTGCGCTCCCCGGCTAACCTTGAATCCGTAATCGCTGCTGCCCGGAGCTTTCGCACTGCACTGCTCAATGTGGAAAGGTCCCGTCCTGTCAGACTGGCAACTTCTGTTAGTGTACACCCCTCCGTGTCCAGTGCCAACCACGTAATCATCGCTCGTAGGCGCGAGACATGGTGCGTTCTCTCACCCAATCCGTCCTCATTGATGCCATAGTGCCGGCAGACCGACGACACCAGTTCCCGGATGTCTACGCCCCGTCAGGGCCGTCAAGGAGATCATCGCAACTCGTAATCCGAAAGCCGCACAAAACGGAACCCCCGCCGCAGCAACTCCGGGATGGCCGCCATCAGGCCGACCCCCGTCTCTGCCTCGGGGTGGTTCATGTGGGCAATGATGATGTCACCCGGCACCGCCTTGAGCAGCGCCGCCACAACCTGTCCCTTGCGATAGGTCGCCCCGGCATCCCCCAGGATGGAGAAACCGATCACCTCCTGCCCCAGCCGACGGCTGACCTCCACCGCCACCTCGTCGTAATAGGCGGTGCCGGAGCGGTAGTACCGGGGGCGGACGCCGGTCAAGGCGGCAATCTTGCGGGCGTTGCGCTCGATCTCGTCCACCAGCGCCGGCACGTCCCTGGTGCCGGAGATGCCGTACACGTTGCGGCCCGAAACCGAGGCCGGGCGATGCTGCCAGCCGTGGTTGGCGATCTCGAACAGCGGGTTGGCCGCCAGCTTGGCGAACAGCTCCGGGTTGGCATCGATCCAGCGGGCATTCATGAACAGGGTGGCCGGTATGCGTTCCCGTTCCAGGAAGCCGATCAGATCGGCATCAACGCCCTTCCCCGTGGCGCTGCCGCAGGCATCAAGGGTGAGCGCGACCACCTTTTCGTTAGTCTTCATCCTGGTGCGCACCCCGGAGACTGTTTCACCCCACTCATGGGGCGTGCGCCCGGCAAATTCGGTTGCGACGTGCTCCCGCAGCGCTTCATAGGGCTCTTCCGCCGGTCCGGCGGCAACCGGAAGGGCCACGCAGATGCAGACAACCAGCGACAGGGCAAGGAATAATTGTTTCATCATCGGGCAGTCCTTTCGTTTAAAACAACCACAAGCAACAAGGGCGAAGCGGAAAAACCGCGCTTCGCCCCTACCCTCACAATCCACTGCCTGCCGATACTACTTGAGAAACTCGCCGGCAACGATGATCCCCTCGCGGCCGGATGTGTGCAACGCGGTGGCCAATTCGGCGATTCCCAGGCGATCCCGCTTGGAGCAGAATTCGATCATCATGGGGAGGTTTGCCCCGGTCACCACCTCGATCTTGCCATCCTTGAGGAACGACATGGCCATGTTGGACGGAGTACCGCCAAACAGGTCGGTCATGATGATCGCTCCATCACCGCTCACCTTTTCCACGGCCGCCACCACGCTCGACATGATCGCATCCGCCTTGTCCCCGGAGGCGACCTCGACCTGTTCGCAGCATTCGATTTTACCAACGATCATTTCGGCCGACCGCAGGAGCGCCCCGGCCAAACCTGTATGTGTCACAAGTACGAGTCCTGTCATTACTGCCCCTTTTCCATATCCCTGTGTGTAATTCGTACTGTCGGCCACAAGGCCTGAAGATGCATGCCTGTGGCTTCCGCAATGGCCACCGAACGGTGCCGCCCGCCGGTACATCCGATGGAGATGGTCAGATAGGCCTTGCCCTCCTGCCGATGCGCCGGCACGAGCATGTCGAGCAAGGGAAAGAAATAATCCAGAAACGCCGCGGTTTGGGGACTATCCATGATGTAATCGCGTACCGCATCATCCAGCCCCGAACCGACCTTCAGTTCGGGTACGAAAAACGGGTTGGGGAGAAAGCGCACATCCATGACGATGCTCGATTCCAGGGGGATGCCGTAGCGGAATCCGAACGACTGCACCTCGATGACCAACGGGTTCTCATCGGTCTCGCCCCTGACGATACGGAGGATGAAATCCTTGAGCTGATGGACATTGAATTCCGAGGTATCCACGATACGCGTCGAGAGCTGCCGGAGTGCGACAAGCCGCTCCCGCTCGGTCCTGATTCCATCGATGACGCTGCCGCTTCCATCCACCGGGTGGCGACGGCGTGTCTCGGAAAAACGGCGCACCAGGGTTTCGTCGGAGGCGTCGAAAAAGAAGATCTCTATGTTGTGACCCGCCTTGCCGATCTTCCGGAAGGCATTTTCATATCCCTTGAAAAACTCGCGGCCGCGGATATCGGCCACCAGAACGATCCCCTTGAACGTCTCGCCCGATTTTTCGATCAGTTCGACAAAAGGCTTGAACAGCCGCACCGGCAGATTGTCGATACAGTAGAAACCCTCGTCCTCCAGGGCCCTGACCGCCGTTGATTTGCCCGAACCCGACATGCCGGTGATGACGATAATGCGCATGGTCACTCCACCTCGTTCCCCAGGGGCCGCACCTCCATGCGGGAAAGCAGACGCTCCTGAAAATCCCGGGCCGAGTGGTATCCCATCCCCTTGAGCAGGAAGTTGCGGGCCGCCACCTCTATGATCGACCCCAGGTTGCGGCCGGGCCGGACCGGGATCATGATGTGGGGAAGGTCCACACCCAAAATGGTTGTCCGACGATCATCCACCCCCAGGCGATCATACTCCTGATTCGGGTCCCACTCCACCAGTTCCAGCATCACGTCGATGATCTTTTTTTCACGGATGGACGAGACGCCGTAGAGATCCTTGATATTGATGATCCCCAGCCCGCGGATCTCCATCAGGTGCTGGATGGACTCCTCTGCCTGTCCCACCAGCGCGGACGGCATCTTCTTCTTGATGAAGACCATGTCGTCGGCCACCAGCCGGTGCCCCCGGATAACCAGGTCAAGGGCGCATTCGCTCTTGCCGATGCCGCTCTTGCCCATCAGCAGGATACCGACCCCCAACACATCCACCAGTACGCCATGCATGTGGGTGGTGGGGAGGAGGCGCTCTTCAAGGAACTTGGTGATCAGCGAGATGAAGGTGGAGGACTGGTGATGCGTGCGGAGAACGGGAATACCGGCCTCCGACGCGGCATCGAGAAAAAACTGGGGTGGCACGAGCTGCTTGGTGATGATGAAGCAGGAAACGGGAAAGGCGCAGAGCGTTTTGACACTCTCCGTGGCCAGCCGGTCGTCGATCTGGCCAAGATAGGAGATCTCGGTATTGCCGAGCACCTGGATCCGGTCGGGATGCAGGTGCTCGGTGTAACCGGCCAGCGCCAGGCCCGGCTTCTGGATACGCGAACTGGATACCCGGTTGCCCAGTCCCTGGCCGCCGGCGAGCAAGTTCAGGCCAAGGCCGTACTCGCTGTCATCCAGAAGTTCCTGTATGGAAAGGCTGATTCCGCTCATACCGTGATTCCCGTCGAGACGTCCCCCTGGGACGTCTCCCTCCGGGGCGCATCCCGTTACGCCCGTTGCGGCTCGATCAGGCCGAAGTTGCCGTCTTTCCTGCGGTACAGCACGCTCAACTCGTTGTTGATCGAGTCGGTGAAGACGATGAAGTCCTTGTGCAGGAGGTCCATCTGCATGACCGCCTCGTCAACGGACATGGGCTTGGCCGTTTCGGTCTTGGTCCTGATGATCACCGGCTCGGTGCTGGCCTCGATGCTCTCGGCCTGGAAGATCTTCTTGGAGATCTGCCGGCCCCGCTCGTCACCGTTGGGTTTGTGGGCCTTGATCTTCTCCTTGTACCGCTTGAGCTGGCGCTCGATCTTGTCGATGACGGCATCCACGGCGGCATACATGTCGTTGGTCGCCTCGGCGGCCTTGGTATTGACCCCCTTGGCGGTGATGACGATCTCCACGATGTGGCGGATCTTCTTCTCCACCGAAAAATAGATCTGGGCGTTAATGGGTGAGTCGATATATTTTGCCACCCGCTCAAGCTTTTCCTCGGCATATGTCTTGAGGGCGTCACTCTGCTCCATGTGCCTGAATGTTGTCGTTACCTGCATACCCTTCTTCCTCCTCGCGTTGTAATTGGTGAATCAAAAATGCCGTTTTCTTTCCGATGATGACCCGAGCCTCAATATTTCACGGTATTTGGTGACCGTGCGCCGGGCGATGTTGACCGTCTCCCCCGAAAGCATCTCGGCGATCTTCTGGTCAGAGAGCGGTTTCCGGGGATCTTCCTTCTCGATAATCTCCCGGATGCGGTTCTTGACGCTCTCCGAGGCTACAAAATCCCCTTCACTGGTGGAAAGTCCGCTGTTGAAGAAATACTTCAATTCGAACAACCCCTGGGGGGTCTGCATGTATTTGTTGGTGGTGACGCGACTGATGGTGGACTCGTGCATGCCGATATCGTCGGCCACGTCCCGCAACACCAGGGGGCGCAGGTACTCTATCCCCTGGTCGAGAAATTCCCGCTGAAACCTGATGATGCTCTTGGCAACCTTGTAGATGGTGCGCTGGCGCTGCTGGATACTCTTGATCAGCCATTGCGCCGAGCGGATCTTCTCGCTGACATACTCCTCGGCGCGGGAATCCATCGCGCCGGTGCCGCGCGCCTCGGCGTAGAAGGGATTGACCTTCAGGTTGGGCAATCCCTCCTCATTCAGCATGACCAGGTACTCATCGCCAACCTTGTAAACGAAGATGTCCGCGGATATGTACTGCACCTCTTCGGTCCCGTAGACCCTGCCCGGCCGCGGATCGAACCCGGCGATGATCTTGGCGGCCATCAGCACCTGGCTGATATCGACGCCGAGGGCCTTGGCGATCTGCTTGTACTTGCGGGTCTCCAGGTCATTCAGATGGCTGAGCAGAATCCGCTCCACCACACTCCCCTGCATATCCATGAAACGGGCCTGGATCAGCAGACACTCCCGCAGGTCACGGGCCGCCACACCGGTGGGATCGAACTCCTTGATACGCTCCAGAACCCGCAGCGCCGCGTCCTCTTCAACAGCGCAGGCCTGGGCAATCTCCGGCAGCGATGCCCGCAGATATCCGCTCTCATCGACATTGCCGATGATCTCCTCCCCAATACGCACCTCATCCCCGGAAAAGGGCCCCATGTGGAGCTGCCAGAGCAGGTGATCGATCAGGGTCCCCTTGCGGGTCAGCAGGTTTTCAAAGGAGGGGCGGTCGTCCTCGCCGCTGTACTGTTCGCCGGAACTGTAGTTATAGCCGTCAAGATAGCTGTCCCAGTCGCGCAGGGTGTCCTCGCCGGTCTCGACCTCATGGAACTCCTCCCGCTGAACCTCCGGCTCAATCTCTTTCTCGGCCGCTTCCAGCGCTTCCGCCTCGTGGACTT
Source organism: Desulfuromonadales bacterium (assembly GCA_015688915.1). Lineage (GTDB taxonomy): Bacteria > Desulfobacterota > Desulfuromonadia > Geobacterales > Pseudopelobacteraceae > JACPFJ01. The sequence continues at coordinate 9,740 of JAATGX010000274.1, read as the reverse complement.
CCTCGACCTCGGCGGTTTCCTCCAGGAGCGGGTTCTCCTCCAACTCCTGGCGCACCACGTCCTGAAGCTCCAGGCGCGTCAGCTGAAGCAGCTTGATGGCCTGCTGCAACTGGGGCGTCATCACCAGTTGCTGCGACATCTTCAGTTGTTGGCGCATCTCCATGGCCATGGAATTTCTACCTCGCCTGATCCAAGTACATGTCAAATCAAAATCAAATTCAGCAAATCTGCCACAGAGACACAAAGACACGGAGAAAAACTATTTCTTTTCAAAAACCTTCTGTGTCTCCGTGCCTCTGTGGCAGAAGTTATCAGTTGTCTTTTGCATCAAAGCCGGAAATCGTCTCCCAGGTAGATCTCCCGCGCCTTACGGCTGGACGCAATCTCTTCGGGCGTGCCGAACTCCAGCACCTCTCCGCCGCTCATGATGTAGGCCTCGTCGCAGACCCCCAAGGTTTCGCGCACGTTGTGGTCGGATATCAGCACACCGATATTCCGATCCTTGAGGGATACGATCAGGTTTTGTATCTCCGCCACTGCGATGGGGTCGATGCCGGCAAAGGGTTCATCCAGCAGGATAAAGGCCGGATTGGTGATCAACGCCCGGGCGATCTCCACCCGGCGACGCTCCCCGCCGGAAAGGGCAAACCCCTTGGCGTTGGCGATATGGGTGATACCGAATTCCTCCAGCAACTCTTCCATGCGCCGGATGCGGGCAGCCTTTTCCGGCTCCACCGTCTCCAGAATGGCCAACAGGTTGTCGGCCACGGACAGCTTGCGAAAGACCGAGGCCTCCTGGGGCAGATAACTGATACCCCGCCGGGCCCGCTGGTACATGGGCAGTCCGGTGATCTCGGCCTCGTCGATGAAGACCTGCCCGCGGTCGGGCCGGGCCAGGCCGACCACCATGTAGAAGGTCGTGGTCTTGCCGGCACCGTTGGGCCCCAGCAAGCCGACGACCCTGCCCGCCGTGATGGAGAGGTCAACCCCGCCCACCACCTGGCGGCCGGCGTAGCTCTTCTCCAGCCCCCGGGTCCAGAGGTGGTGTTTGTCAGCGCGGGCCGGCATCGCCTTTTTTCGCCGGCGGATGAATGACCGCATTGACCCGGTAATCTCCATCACCCGAGACAACGCTTTTATCCTCATCCACATAGTAGAGAATGGTTTTGCCCGATATGCTGTCCGAACCCTGCATGACCCTGGGGTTGCCGGTCAGGGAGATGTACCCCTGCCTGCTGTCGTAGACCGCGTGGGACGACTTGGCGATACGGTTCTCCTGAACGATGCGCACGTTGCCGTCCGCCTCAATCTTCTCCACGTCGCCCTTGTCTCCGTAGTTGATGGTCATCTTGTCGGAGTAGATGGTTATATCACCCTGTTTCGCCACCACGTTGCCGCTGAATATTGCCATTTTGCCCTTGTTGTCGGCCACCATCTGGTTGGACTTGATGGTCGTGGGCAGGCTGGAACGGTCACTGGCCGCGGCCTTCCCAACGGGAGCAGCCAGGGCCGGGCATGTGGCCAGGCAAAGTAGCGACGAGATTGTCAGAATCAATAGCCTCATGGTGTCCTGTTTCCATTCCGTCCGGCCTTTTAGTGGGAGCGTTGCATCGCCGACAAGGTTGCGTCAATGGCCCCGAGAAAGCGGACCTTCTGGTCTGTTACGTCCATTTCCATCCCGCGTGCCGACAGCGCCAGCCGCTGGTGCCGGAAGGCAACCGCATCGGCGGTCCGGAACAGGGAGCGGGATGCCAGGTAATCCACGGATTCGGATGTAAAGGTACTGCCGTTTTCGCTAACCATATGAACCGCGCCGCGCAGTTTGACATTGCGGGTCTTACTCTGGTACTCCCCGCGGGCAGCGGTTACCGTGACGGCGCCGCTGGAGCGGGTTTTGGCAAACTTCATGCGAATGCCGGAAAGATATGCCACATCGCCGTTTTTGTCATACTGGGCCCGGTCAGCGACAAGCTCCCACACGGCCCTGCCGTCGCGGATATTCGTGAAGCGGGCATTATGCAGGGCGACATCGATGTTTTGGGGAAGCTGCTGAAGGACCGGAGGCGGTGAAACCTGCTTGGAACCTTTCACGGAAATGGCGACCACGATGCCGATGATCATCGCTGTAACAAGGATGGCCAGCACAAGCCTGATGTTTCCAAACGATACCATAGCGGGACGGACTATATCATCGGGATGAAGTGCTGTCCAGCAAAACGTACCTGCTTCGATCTTTTTGGCACAAAGATTGTATAAACATCGCCTTCATGGCGACAATTCATACCGTGCCGCGATCTCATCCCACACGCCGCGCGCCTTGAGAATCAGGTCGCACACCTCGCGCACCGCCCCTCTCCCGCCATCAAGGGAAGCCACGTAATGCGCCACATCCCGCACCTCGGCAAGCCCGTCCCGCGGGGTTGCCGCGAACGCCACCCGCCGCATCACCGGCACATCGATGATATCGTCCCCCATGTAGGCGATCCGGCTGTCATCCAGCCCGGTCCGGGCCTTCACATCCTCGTAGCTCTCCAGTTTCTTCAACGCCCCCTGGTAGACCAGGTCGATACCCAGTTCCCTGGCGCGATTATCCACGACGATCGAGGTGCGGCCGGTGATGATGCCGACCTGGACACCGTGGCGCTGGAGCATCTTGATGCCGTGGCCGTCCCTGACATTGAAGCATTTCGTCTCAAGGCCGCTGGCATCGTAGATGATGCCGCCGTCGGTCATGACGCCGTCCACGTCCAGCAGCAACAGCTCTATGTTCCTGAGTTTGTCGTTCATATCAATTTCCCCGGGAAGCGTGATTTTTGTGCAAGGTCAAGGCGGACAAGGATTCGGGCGGAGGCGTACACACAGTACGCCGCACAACCGAATCCACAGGCCAACGCAGAGATTGCGCAAAAAGCGCGCTTCCCATCAGGCGATACCGGCCCGGAGAATGTCGTGGAGATGTATGATGCCGCAGGGTGCGGTAGCGGTGTCATCCTCGAAAACGAACAGCGACGTGATGGAATGATGTTCCATGATCTGCAATGCGGCGGCGGCCAGTTCCTGGCGTTTGATCCGCTTGGGATTGAGTTTCATGAGCTCCGCCGCCCGTTGGCTGAGGATATCGTACCCTTTTTCCAGGGCGCGCCGCAGATCACCGTCGGTAATCACCCCTTTCAGCGCTCCATCCCCGCTCCGGACTCCGGTCACCCCCAGGGCCTTGGCCGTAATCTCGAACAGGGCGTCCTTCATCAGCGTATCCTCGCTCACCAATGGAAGCGCCTCGCCGGTGTGCATCAAGTCTTCCACGCGCAGCAACAGCTTTTTGCCCAGGGAGCCGCCCGGATGGAAGATGGCAAAGTCCTCTGCCTTGAAGCCGCGCTTGACCAGCAGGGCCACCGCCAGGGCGTCTCCCATGGCAAGCGTTGCGGTGGTGGATGCCGTCGGCGCCAGGCCCAGGGGACAGGCCTCCTCCGCAACGGATACATCCAGGAACACGTCACTGCTACGGGCCAGCGCCGAGGCGCCATTGCCGCTCATGGCAATCAGACGGGCACCCAGCCGCTTGATCGTCGGGAGGATGCGCAGCACCTCCTCGGTCTCTCCGCTGTTGGAGATGGCGATGACCACGTCGCCGGTCATGATCATCCCCAGGTCGCCGTGAATACCCTCGGCGGGATGGAGAAAAAAGGCGGGGGTCCCGGTCGAGGCCATGGTGGACGCGATCTTCTGGCCGATCAGCCCCGACTTGCCCATGCCGCTCACCACCACGCGCCCCCGGCTCTCCAGGATCAACTCCACGGCCCGCTCAAAGGAAGCGTCAATTCGATCCATCATGGCCAGCAACGCCTCGGCCTCGGTCCGTATGACCCGCCGCGCCTCTTCCACTATCATATTCTGCTCCATTATAAAATCAGTCTCCGTTTTTACGTGGATGATGCGATTGATAATACGCGCGCCACCCGTTTCAGTGCCTCAGTAAATACCAAAACGGAAAAAATAGCAACCACCAGCGAAGTTGAAGCACCACGTGGGTGCTCGCGGTGATGCCTTGAATTTTTTGTATTTCCGGGTACTATACCGGGACACCTCGGGATGGGGATCAAGGGGTTTGTTCAGTCCGGTTTATGCATCAGGTAGGTGACGTACTCCTCCATGATCCGGCTGTCGGCAACCGTGCAGCCGAGGGAGGTGTAGCGCCGGTGTATGTCGAACTTGTCCTGCAGGGGGATGCCGGAAAGGAGCAGGTATCCGCCGGACCGGGTGAGCCCAACCAGCCGGTCGGCCAACGGCAGGAGGATGTCGGCATAGATGTTGGCCATGACCAGGTCGAAGGGGCGGGAGGCGATGGTCGAAAGCTCGCCGCAAACGGTGAATACCCGCTCTCCCATACTGTTCAGGTAGACGTTCTCGGCGCAGGAGCGGGCCGCCGGCCATTCCAGGTCCAGGGCCACGACCGAGGCGGCGCCCAGACGGGCGGCGGTGATGGCCAGGATGCCGGTCCCTGTTCCCAGGTCCAGCGCCCGGCACCCCTTTATTCCGGGAATCCGCGGCATAAATTCCAGGCACGATGCCGTGGTTTCATGTTCGCCGGAACCAAAGGCGCCCTTTTTCCCCAGGACCAAGGGTATGCCGCACGCCTGGGGATGCGGGTCACCAGCGGGGATGACGGTGAATGGGCCGACGGCGAATGGAGAGAAGATCCGGGCAGACATGGGGCGAGCTTATCCCGTTTCACGTCGGCCGGTCAAGCACCGATCTTTCTCTGTTACCCTTCTCCCCAGGGGAGAGGGGGCTAATTTAGATGCGAAAGGATACATTGGTAGCTATGCGCCTGACACCAGCAACAGAACTCGAATACCGCTACAGGAAACTACAGGAGCAGATGGCCGCGGATGGGCTGGACGCCGTCATCGTCGCACAGAACGCCGACCTGTTCTATTTCACCGGCTCGGTGCAGAGCGGCAGCCTCTATGTTCCGGTTCAGGGACAACCGATCTACATGGTGCGCAGGGATGCCGGTCGCGCCCGGATGGAATCGGGCCTGAAAGAGGTGGTCCCCTTTGGTTCCGTGAGAGACATTCCCGCCATACTGGCCACCTACGGTTATCCGGAGCCCGGGCGCATCGGCATGGAACTGGACGTTGTGCCGGTCACCTTTTTCGAGCGGTATCTCGGTGTGTTCCCCACTGCTGTTTTTTGCGACGCGACCCCGCATATCCGCCGGGTGCGCATGATCAAGTCGCACTATGAGATACATGTGATGATGGACGCCGCCGACCAGGTTGACAAGGTGTACCGGCGGGCGAAGGAGGTAATCCGCGAGGGGATGACCGACATCGAACTGGCCGCCGAGCTGGAGTATGTCGCCCGCAAGGCCGGCCATCTGGGGCTGATCCGCATGCGGGTCTTCAATGGCGAGATGTTCATGGGACATACCTATTCGGGCGCTGACAGCGCCGTGCCGACCTATACGGACACCCCCCTGGGCGGCATGGGAGCGAGTCCCGCCTTTGGCCAGGGCGCCAGCTTCAAGCCGATTGGCCGCAATGAACCGATCATTGTGGATTTTGCCGGCAGCGTGGACGGATACCTCGTTGACCAGACACGTGTCTTTGCAATCCAGGGGCTGTTCGACAGGCTCCGCAGGGCCTACGACGACATGCTCCGCGTGCAGGAACGGATGATGGAGCTGGCTGCTCCGGGCGTCCCCTGGGGACATATCTACGATGAATGCCTGGCCCTGGCTCTTGAGTTGGGCTACGGCGACAGCTTCATGGGTGCCAGGGGCAGCCAGGTCTCCTTCATCGGCCATGGGCTGGGGATCGAGATCGACGAATACCCTTTCATCGCCAGGGGTTTCAGCGACATGGTCTTGGAAACGGGAATGGCCTTTGCCTTCGAACCCAAGGCGGTCTTCCCCGGCGAGGGTGCCATCGGTATCGAGAACACCTTTTACCTGAGTAACGACGGGCTCAAACGGTTGACCCATTCCAGCGAAGAACTGGTAATTTTACCCCTCTGATCCGACTCAAAATTTTTGTTGCATTTTGTGTAAACTGTCGAGTATAACTACGGCACGCAACTGTATACAGTATCCTAAAAAGTAATTTTCTGCCAACCTAACTGACTGATTTATAACATTTGCCGTCAATGGGTCGGCAGCACCACCGCAGCCGGCATACCGTGTACAATACACATGAGTGCAGCAAACGCAGAGCCGCCAGATACAGACTAGTCGTGCATCACTGTTGATCTTCAGTTCACCCCACACCACGAAAGGAGAGTAACAAGATGGCATTGAAAGAGACACTCAAACAGAAGATCGAGGAGTTCCGTCCCCGCACCACCAAGCTCGTGAAGGAATTCGGCAAGGTCATTATCGACCAGGTCACCATTGACCAGGCTATCGGCGGCGCCCGCGACATCCGCAGCCTCGTCACCGATATCTCCTACCTGGACCCCCAGGAAGGCATCCGTTTCCGCGGCAAGACCATCCCCGAAACCTTCGAGGCGCTCCCCAAGGCCGCCGGTTCCGACTATCCGACCGTCGAGTCCTTCTGGTACTTCCTGCTGACCGGCGACGTCCCCACCCAGGCACAGGTGGATGAAGTCGTGGCAGAATTCAAGGTCCGCGGGCAGGTCCCGCAGTATGTTTTTGACGTAATCCGCTCATTTCCCAAGGAAAGCCACCCGATGGTGCTGCTCTCCGCAGCCATCCTCGCCTTGCAGAAGGACTCCAAGTTCGCCGCCTTCTACAGTTCGGGCAAATTCAACAAGAACATCGCATGGGAATACGTCTACGAAGATGCCAGCGACCTGGTGGCCCGCATCGCCCCCATCGCCGCCTTCATCTACAACCTGAAGTATCGCGGCGACAAGCAGACCGCCGCTGACCCGAAACTCGATTACGGCGCCAATTTTGCCCACCAGATCGGCCAGAGCGAGCAGTACAAGGACGTGGCCCGCATGTACTTCATCCTGCACTCCGACCATGAGTCCGGGAACGTTTCCGCCCATACCACGCACCTGGTGCATTCCGCCCTGTCCGACCCCTACTATGCCTATTCGGCCGGCCTCAATGGCCTGGCGGGCCCGCTGCACGGCCTGGCCAACCAGGAAGTTCTCGACTGGACCCTCAAGTTCCAGGAAAAATATTGCAAAGGCGTCGAACCGACCAAGGAACTGATCACCAAAGCGCTGTGGGATACCCTCAACGCCGGCCAGGTCGTACCCGGTTACGGTCACGCCGTTCTCCGCAAGACCGACCCGCGCTATATGTCGCAGCGTGAGTTTTGCCTCAAAACCCCCGGCCTCAAGGACGATCCGCTGTTCAAGCTGGTCGCCATGATCTTCGAAGTTGCCCCGGGCGTCCTCACCGAGCAGGGCAAGGCCAAGAACCCTTGGCCGAACGTCGATGCCCAGTCCGGCGTCATCCAGTGGTACTACGGCCTCCGCGAGTGGGACTTCTACACTGTCCTGTTCGGCGTCGGCCGCGCCTTGGGCTGCATGGCCAACATCACCTGGGACCGCGGTCTGGGCTACGCCATCGAGCGTCCCAAGTCCGTTACCACCCCCATGCTGGAAAAATGGGCTGCCGAAGGCGGCCGCAAGCTGTCCTGATTCAGTTCGATATCAGGTGAATTCAACGGGGGGATGCCGAAATGTGTCCCCCCGTTTTTTATTTTCCCGCTTGCAAATGCGAAAAAGTACGGTATATGAAAAAGTTGAATTTGCCGTAGTTGACACCTGCAACACGAGAGAGGAAACCATGCGGACATCAGTGAAAGGCACCACCACGGAGCAGAACCTGCTCAAATCCTTTGCCGGCGAAAGCCAGGCCCGTAATCGTTACACCTATTTCGCCTCGGCGGCCCGCAAGGAAGGCTACGTCCAGATCGCCGACATCTTCGAAGAGACGGCCAACCAGGAGAAGGAACATGCCAAGCGGTTCTTCTCGTTTCTGGAGGGGGGCGATCTGGAGATAACGGCGAGCTTCCCCGCCGGCACAATCGGCACCACCGCTGAAAACCTGCTGGCAGCGGCAGCGGGCGAATACGAAGAGCAGAGCGATCTCTATCCCGCGTTTGCCCTGGTCGCGCAACAGGAGGGATTCCCCGCCATCGCCGCCCTCTGGACAGCGGTGTCGGTGGCCGAGAAGCAGCACGAGAAACGCTACCGCGACCTGCTGGCCAACATCGAGGCCGACCGGGTGTTCAAGCGGGACAGCGAAGTTGTCTGGCGCTGCCGCAACTGTGGCTATCTTCATACCGGGACGGCCGCTCCCGAATCCTGCGCCGCCTGCGCCCACCCTAGGGCCCATTTCTAACTGCTGGGCGAAAACTGGTAATCACCTGCCTGAAAATGGCATACCCAACCGAACAAAAGGAGGAATACACACATGCCAAAGCTTCTTGAAATCTACAAATGTGAACATTGCGGGAACATCGTCGAAATCGTCCATGGCGGCGGCGCAGCCCTGGTCTGTTGCGGCGAGGAGATGAAACAGTTGACGGAAAACACGGTTGATGCCGCCAAGGAAAAACATGTGCCGGTGATCGAAGTCGGCAACGGCACGGTCAAGGTCACCGTGGGCAGCGTGCTGCACCCCATGGAGGAGAAGCACTACATCGAATGGATCGAAGTGGTTGCCGATGGCAAAGTCTACCGCCAGGCCCTCAAGCCGGGCGACGTCCCGACCGCGACCTTCAACATCACGGCCGCCAGCCTCACGGCCCGGGAACTGTGCAACCTTCACGGCCTCTGGTCCGCCAAGGCCTGAGTCGGGGATTGCATGGACGCAGCAGCACGGCCCGCCGGGAATTCCGGCGGGCTGTTTTCTTTTCTTCCCGCCTCCCTTTACACCTGTCCGCGCCTCATGTATCATGCCGGACCATGAAGCGCATCTTCAGCCTCTATATAATCCGCGAGATCTCCTCACTGTTCCTGCTCAGCATGGTCGTCTTCACCCTTGTCATGCTCCTGGGGCGGCTGCTCAAACTGACCGATCTGGTAATCGCCCGCGGCGTTCCCCTGGCAGACGTGGGGCGGATGATCACCTATCTGATGCCGTCGCTCCTCGTGTTCACCATCCCCATGGCCTTCCTGCTGGCGGTGCTTCTGGCATTCGGACGCCTGTCCGCGGACAACGAGATCACGGTCATGAAAGCCGGCGGCATCAGCTTGATGCAACTCATGCCCCCGGTGCTGGTATGCGGTGTCGCGGCCATGCTCATGACCCTTGCCGCCAGCACGCTGGGCGTACCCTGGGGCAACAACGCCTTCAAGCGTCTCAGTTTCCAGGTGCTGAAACAAAACGTGGCCCTGACCATCAGGGAAAAGGTCTTCTGGGACGACATCCCCGGCATCGTTCTCTATACCGATCATTACGACGAGAAGCGGCACGTCATTAAAGAGGTCATCATCCACGACGGCCGCGACCCGAAACGCCCCCTGACCATCTTCGCCTCCAGCGGCACCATCGGCAGCACCCCCGATCAACAGGACATCAGCCTCGTCCTCAATGGCGGCAGCATCCATACGGCCGGCAAAAACGATTACCACCTGGTCAATTTCGAACAGTATGTCATGACGGTGGCCAATCCGGACAAGAACGGAGTCATCGGCCACAATGAGCAGGACATGACCATTACCGAACAGCGCCGACAGATCGCCGCCCCTGCCACGCAGCCGGAGCCACGCCTCAAAAAGCGGGCCGACTTGAGTGCCAGGTTCGCCTTGCCCTT
>JAATGX010000298.1 GCA_015688915.1 Desulfuromonadales bacterium | reverse complement strand
GTTGATCCGTTTCAGGTGATCGAGCGCCCGGGTGATCTCCTGTGACCCGCAGCCGCCCGATTCGAACGGATCGCCCAATTCGACGCAGGTGACACCCTTGAAACCGGTGTGCGCCACGGATTCCATGCTGATATCGCCCTGGTCGCGCAACAGGTCGAGCACTGTCGGGATCGGCACACCGCTGTTGAGCAGGCTGCACGAATCCCCCTTCGGATCGCACCCCACCTGCAGGACGCTGAAACCGGCCTCGGCCAGGGCCGCGCTGATGTTGGCGGTCAATGTCGATTTCCCGACGCCGCCTTTGCCGTACAATGCGATATGCTCTGTCATGCTGAACCTCACAGATCTCCGGGTTGCCATAACTGCCGCCCAACACTGAAAATGAAAAAGGCCGGGGGATGCCCACACATTTCTGGACATGCACCCCGGCCTCCGGTTTTTCCGGTCAGCTCGGATATGCGATTCGGTTGTGCCTTCCCGTGATCAACAGGAAACTGAACCGGTCATATCCCGCTGCCGTCGATATGTCCCGGTTTGTTGAGGCGGATCTTCTCGCTCTTGTCCACCTGGATCACCCGGCCGTCCTGCACCACCAGCGTGACGGTGCCGAAGCGGATCGCGGTCAACGCCTCGCGGCCGACCTGCTCCAGGTCACGGTTCCAGGGATCGGAGTCCGGGGTAGCCATCAGATCCCCTCGAACAGGGCGGTGGAAAGATAGCGTTCCGCGCCGTCGGGAAGGATGAACACGATGGTCTTGCCGGCAAATTCGTCCAGGTTGGCCAGACGGACCGCGGCGGCGGCAGCGGCACCGCCGGAGATGCCGACCAGCAGGCCTTCTTCACGGGAGAGGCGCTTGGCGAATTCAATGGCCTCGGCACTCTCAACCTGCTCCACCCGGTCCACAACCGTCAGGTCGAGGGTGTCGGGGATGAAGCCGGCGCCGATACCCTGGATCTTGTGCGGGGCCGGTTTCAGGTCCTGGCCCGCCAGTTTCTGGCTGATCACCGGGCTTTCCTTCGGCTCAACCGCTACGGAGACGATCTTCTTGCCCTTGGTGTTCTTGATGTAGCGCGAGACCCCGGTGATGGTGCCGCCGGTGCCGACGCCGGAGACAAAGACGTCGATGGCGCCGTCCGTGGCTTCCCAGATCTCCGGGCCGGTGGTCTTCTCATGGATCTCCGGGTTGGCCGGGTTTTTGAACTGTTGCGGGATGAAGTATTTCTTGGGGTCACTGGCCGCGATCTCTTCGGCCTTGGCAATGGCGCCTTTCATGCCTTCGGCGCCGGGGGTCAGGATCAGGTTGGCGCCCAGGGCGGCCAGCACCCGGCGGCGTTCGATGCTCATGGTCTCGGGCATGGTGAGGGTCAGTTTGTAGCCCCGGGCCGCGGCCACGTAGGCCAGGGCGATGCCGGTGTTGCCGCTGGTCGGTTCGATGATCTCCACACCCGGCTTGAGGACGCCGCGCTTCTCCGCGTCCCAGATCAGGTTGGCGCCGATGCGGTCCTTGACCGAGAAGGCCGGGTTGCGCCCTTCAACCTTGGCCAGGACCGTGGCCTTGGCACCCTTGGTGACATGGTTCAGTTTGATCAGCGGGGTGTTGCCGATGGACAGGGAGTTGTCTGCGAAATTGTTCGTACTCATGGTCGTCTCCTTTCGGGTGTACTGCGTGGTTATTGTCTATAGAAGTAATAGAATTAAGCGGCAAAAAATAAGGAATCAAATACTGTAGTCAACTACCATGGACCGTTTGTTCCGTTCGTCGGCGCTCCGTTCAACCATGTCCGCCAGGGTCAGATTGTCCAGTACCTGCGCCAGGGCCTTGTTCACGTCCACCATGACCAGCCTGATGCCGCAGGTGGCTTCGTCCTGACACTCTTCACAGCGGGCATAGTTGGTTTCGCTGAGGCATTGCACCGGAGCCAGGTCACCTTCCAGTATCCGCACCACGTTGCCGATGGTCACCTTGGAGGGGGCCGACGCCAGGAAGTAGCCGCCCCCCTTGCCGATCCGGCTCTGCAGCACCCCCCCCTTGCGCAGGGAGAGCAGGATGAATTCCAGGAACTTCTTGGG
>JAATGX010000217.1 GCA_015688915.1 Desulfuromonadales bacterium | reverse complement strand
CATCAACAGCCCGTACTCCTTTCTTTACCTGTTGTCCATCATGAACGCCGGCGTTCTCCTGTGACGCCGGGAGGCGCTCTATACGGCATCCCTGTGCGCGATCCTCTACGGCGCCATGGTCGATTTCCAGTATTTCGGGCTGTTGTCGGCCATCGGCCTGAGCCAGGCGGATGCCGTGCAATTGGGTGCGTCTCATCTCTTTTATACGATCTTTCTCAATCTGATCGGTTTTTGCCTTGCCGCCTTCATAACCGGCTATCTCTACGAGCGGGCCCGGGAGAGCGAGGTCGCCCTCAGGGATAAGACCGTTGATTACGAGGAACTGCACCGGCTGAACACGACCATCGTTTCCAACGTGGAAAGCGGCCTGTTGACCATAACGCCTCAGGGAAACATTCGGGTCTTCAACCGCTATGCGGAGACGGTGACCGGGTGGTCCCAGGCGGAGGTCTACGACAGGCCTCTTGTCACGGTCTTTCCTGCCTTGGTGGAGGTCCTGGAATACCCGGACACGGTGTTCGACCGGGAGTTCGAGTATGAGCCGGCAGGTCGGGAACGGATGATCATCGGCTGTAGCTCCCTGCCGTTCACCGACATGCAGGGCCATCTGGCGGGCGTCATCATCAACTTGACGGACATGACGGACATGAAACGGATGGAGGCGGCCCTCAAAAGGGCCGACCGCCTGGCCGCCCTGGGCGAGATCTCGGCCCGCATGGCCCACGAGATCCGTAATCCCCTGGCAGCCATGTGCGGCTCGGTCCAGCTTTTGGCTGAACATGGTACGAGAGAGGAAAGCGACCGCCGCCTGCTGGCCATCGTCGTGCGCGAGGCGGATCGGCTCAATTCCCTGATCACCGATTTTCTGGCGTATGCCCGCCCGGCGCCCCCCCACAAGGAGCGTATCGAGTTGCGCGCCCTGTGCGAGGATATGTGTGTGCTGCTCGCTTCGGACAACCGCTTCAAGCGGGTCCGCTTCGTCGATCTTGTGCCGGGGCACATGATGGTGCGGGCCGATGTCAACCAACTGCGGCAGGTGCTGCTCAATCTGTTGCACAATGCCGCGGAGGCCATGCCGGACGGCGGCAGGGTGGAGCTTGAGGCCCACTTTCAATTGAGCGGAGCCGGTGGTTTCAACAAGGCTCCGGTGGCCGTCATCGCGGTCACCAACAGCGGGTCCGGCCTTGATGCGGAGACGGCGGCGCACCTGTTCGAACCGTTCTGGACCACCAAGCCGGACGGCAGCGGTCTTGGCCTGGCCACCACTTATCGCATCATCGAGGCGCACGGAGGGACCATCATGGCCGAATCACCGCCTGAAGGAGGATGCCGCTTCACCATCATGCTGCCGATCTGACCACCGCATACTATCGATTCTTCTTTTTGGGAGACCATATGACCCGCTTTTCTTTTCCGTTCCATCTTGTCGTCTTTCTAAGCCTTGCAACCATGACCGCGTGCAGCGCCACCGGACAGCAGATCATGGGTGACCCCCAGGAGCCCTATCCCCTTTCATCCCCCAAGGTCGGCCAGATCGTGCACCTGGCGACCGGAAGGCTGGTTACCGCGGCGCAGATGCTGGCCGTGGCCGGCGACAGCCGTATCGTCTATGTGGGCGAAACCCACGACAACCCCGCCTCGCACCGCCTGGAACTCGAGGTTCTGCAAGGGCTGGCCGAACGTAATCCGGGTGCCGTGGCCCTGGGCATGGAGATGTTCGCCCGCTCCCAGCAACCGGTGCTGGACCGCTGGGTGGCCGGAAAGCTGGACGAGAAGGCCTTTCTCAAGGAGTCGCGCTGGTTCGAGACCTGGCGGATGGACTTTGCCTATTACCGCGACCTGCTGATCTTTGCCCGTGACCGGCATATCCCGGTCATCGCCCTGAACGCGGAAAAGGCGCTGATAACGGCGATACACGGCACGGCGCCCGATCAGCTCACCCCCGGAGAGCGGGCACAAGTGCCCGAGCTGGACCTGGGCGACCCCTACCACCGCGCCATGGTGGAGGCCATCTTTGGCGGCCACGGACACGGAGAGATGCATCTCGACGGTTTTATCCGCGCCCAGACGCTGTGGGACGAGACCATGGCCGAGTCCGTGGCCCGTTACCTGACCACTCCGGCCGGCCGGGACAAACGGTTGCTGGTGGTGGCCGGCGGCAATCACGTGAGCCATGGCTTCGGCATCCCCGGCCGCGTCTTCCGCCGCCTCCCGGTTTCCTACGCGCTTATAGGGTGCGATGAAATCGATACCCCACCCGACAAGCAGGACCGTCTGATGGATGTCACCATGCCCGGGTTCCCCATGCGCCCCTATGACTTTCTGGCCTACGTGCCCTACGAGGACCTGCCGAAAACCGGGGTCACCCTGGGGGTGATGATCGAGCCCGCGCCGGGAGGACACGGGCTGGAGGTCAAGGAGGTGGTCCCCGGTTCCAACGCCCAGCATGCGGGCCTGAAGCCGGGGGACCGGTTGATCACCCTTGACGGCGAACCATTGACGGATACTTTCGATCTCATCTATGCGCTGCAACAGAAACATCCCGATGATCACGGGGTCGTGCGGATCGAACGCACGGGACAGCCCCTGAACCTGGACCTGCTGTTCCAGGCCACCGGGGGAGACCATCCCCAGGTCAAGCCATGATTCCCTGGGAGTTGATCGACAGTTCCCGGGTGCCGGGCACCGGCGGAGAACTCCGGCTCTACCGGCGGGGGCGTGAATTCTCGATCATGGCGAACGGTGCCGAACTCATGAACAGCCGCGCCCATGGCTCCGAGGATGCCCTGGCCGAACTCGCCTGCAGCCGTATCGCCGATCGTCCCGCCCCCCGCGTTCTGATCGGGGGGTTGGGCATGGGATACACCGCTGCCGCGGCCCTGCGCCGACTCGGCGCCGAGGGGCGGGTGGTGGTGGCGGAACTGGTTCCGGCCGTGGTGGAGTGGAACCATGGCCCGCTCTCGGACCTGGCCGGCCATCCCCTTCAGGATCGCCGGATCACGGTTCGGGAGATGGACGTGGCCCTGGTCATGAAGGGGGAGAAACAGGCCTATGACGCCATCCTGCTGGACGTGGACAACGGTCCCGAGGCCATGACCCGCGAGGGCAACAGTTGGCTCTATACACCGGCCGGACTGGATGCGGCCCGGGCGGCGTTGCGGCCGACCGGCGTGCTGGCCGTCTGGTCGGCAGGTCCTGACCAAGCCTTTTCCCGGCGCCTGGTCCAGGCGGGCTTTGATGTGGACGAGGTCTGTGTGCGGGCGCGGGGTCCCAAGGGGGGCGGCCGGCACACGATCTGGCTTGCGGGGCGCGGCGCCTGAGACAATGAAACCAATCATCGGTATACCTGTACAAATCGGCATAAATTTCATACCATGCACATGGTTTGACCAGCGGTGCGGGCTCACGGGAGGTACGTCATGCTGAACAGACGCAGTTGCGGTGTGCTGCTGCACCCCACCTCGCTCCCCGGGCCGGGCGGGATCGGCACGCTGGGGGACGATGCCCGGCGTTTCGTCGATCTCCTGGCCGGCGCGGGCATGTCCCTGTGGCAGGTCCTGCCGCTTGCCCCCCCGGCCTGCGGCAATTCTCCCTATTCGGCTTTTTCGGCCTTTGCCGGCAACCCGCTGCTGATCGACCTGGAACAACTGGTGCGGGAGGGTGACCTGTCCGTTGCCGGCTGTCCCGGCTGTTTTACCGAGGAGCGGGTGGATTTCGGCGCCGTGACCGAGTTCAAGCTGAAGGCGCTCCATCAGGCAGCCACGGCCTTTTTCGCCGCCGGCAGAACGTCGCGCATGGAGGAGTTCTGGCATTTCTGCGACACCACCGCCTGGCTGCACGACTACGCGCTCTTCATGGCGCTCAAGCAGCGCTACAAGGGAAGAAGCTGGCACCGCTGGCCCGGGGATGTGGCCCTGCTGACGCCGGAGATGTATGAACGGGCCTCAAGGGAGCTGGGGCCCGAGATAGGCGCCCAGAAATACCAGCAGTGGCAGTTTTCCCGACAGTGGCGCGGACTGCGTGATTACGCCGCCTCCCATGGCATCGCCGTCATCGGCGACCTGCCCATCTTCGTGGCCTATGATTCGGCCGACGTGTGGCGCAATCGCGGGATCTTCCTGCTGGACGCCGCCGGGAAACCGACCGCGGTGGCCGGGGTGCCGCCCGACTACTTCAGCAGGACCGGCCAGTTGTGGGGCAATCCGCTCTATGACTGGGATGCGCTGGAACGGCAGGGGTATGCTTGGTGGATCGAGCGGTTCCGGCAGATGTTCGGCATGTTCGACTATGTGCGCATCGACCATTTCCGCGGCTTCGAGGCGGCCTGGCAGGTGCCGGCCGGAGAGCGGACCGCAGTCAGGGGGCGCTGGGTCAAGGGGCCGGGCACGCATTTCTTCGATGTCGTGCGCGATGCCCTTGGGCAACTCCCCATCATTGCCGAGGACCTGGGGGTGATCACCCCCGAGGTGGAGGCGCTGCGCGATCATTGCGGCTATCCCGGCATGAAGATCCTCCAGTTCGCCTTTGACTCCGGCCCGACCAACCCCTATCTGCCCCATAACCATGTGAAAAGGTGCGTGGTCTACACCGGCACCCACGACAACGATACCACCCTGGGATGGTACGACGGACTTTCCCCCGACAAGCGTCGGGCGGTAAATGACTATCTTGGAACCGGAGAAGGTGATATTGTAACGAATATGCTCCGGGCGGCCCTCATGTCCGTGGCCGATACGGTTG
>JAATGX010000245.1 GCA_015688915.1 Desulfuromonadales bacterium | reverse complement strand
TACTTCCGCCGGCTTTTGCCGGTCATCGGAGGATTGTTCTCACGCTACAACGCCTATAAATACCTGCCCGACTCGGTGCTGGAGTTCCCCAGCCACGAGGAATTCGCCCGCATGATCGCCGAGGCGGGCTTCAAAAGCATCCACATCAGGGAATTGACCTTCGGCATCGCCAGCATCTACGCCGGCGACAAGGAATAGAATAGAGTTTTTGCCGGGGCACCTATGCCTTGAACTTGTTCTCCGTCCCTCCGGCCAGGCGCTTGATGTTATCGTGATGCTTGACGATCACGATAACCGAAATGAGCGCCGTCACTAGCACCAGCACCCGCCCGCCCCCCAACAGGCACACCGCCGGCGCCATGACCGCCGCCGCCATGATGGAACCAAGCGAGATATAGCGCCATTTGAGGACCAGGAGCGCGAATACCGCCAGGGCAATGGCCACGGCCACCGGCGCGAGCGCCAGGAACACCCCCAGGACGGTTGCGACCCCCTTGCCCCCCTTGAATCGCAGGAAGAGCGAAAAAACATGGCCGCAAAAGGCCGCCAACCCCACCCAGGCGGCATAGTCAGCGGGCAACGTCGACAGCTTGACCAGCAGCACCGGGATAAAACCCTTCAGGCAGTCGCACAGCAGCGTCAGCACACCCACCTTGCGGCCGACCGTGCGATAGAGGTTGGTGGCGCCGATGTTGCCGCTCCCCTCCTTGCGCACGTCAATGCCGTAGGCCTTGCCCAGCAGGAGCCCCGAGGGTATGGAGCCCAACAGATAGGCGGCCGCGCAGGCCAGCAGCAGCGTCGTATAAGACATTCCCGCCATGGCGTGCCTACTGTTTACCGATCATCTTTTTTGCATCCTTGACGTACCTGCTGGCGGGAAACTCCCGCACGAGGCGCTCGAGCATCTCATCCCCCTTGGATTTCCGGCCATCCTTCCGGTAGGCGAGACCCAGGTTGTAAAACAGCTCGTCCTGGCGCGACCCATCGGGAAAGGCCTTCAACGCCTCTTCAAAACGGCCGACGGCGGCGGAATAGCTGCCGGTCCTCAGATAATAGCTTCCCACGTAAATCTCGTACTGAAGTTGCTTGTCATGGCAATCGCGGATCTTTTCCTTCACTTCGGCCGCGTCCTCGCCCTGCGGATACTGCCTGAGATATGACTCAAAGGAGGAAAGGACATTCTTGATCGGCGTCTGATCGGTATCGATCCCGTTGATCTCCTTGTAGTAGCTCATCCCCTGGCGATAAAGGGCATAGGCGGCCCGTTCGTGGGTCGGGTGGAGTTTGCGGAAGTCCTCATAGGCCGCGGCGGACTCGATGTAATCCTTGTTGAGGAAATAGGCATCGGCGATACCGATCTCCGCCTTTGCCGACAGTTCAGGGGACTGGTAACTCTCCTTGACCTTCTTCCACAGGGTGATGGCATCCTCATAGTTGCCCTTCCGGAAGGACGTCTCACCATCCTTGTAGAGGGATTCGGGTTGTTTATTTACCTCGAGCGTGGCACACCCCTGCAACAGGGTGGCCGACAGAACGGCAACGGATATGGTTCTGACAATGATCTTCATAGTTCCTCTCGTACCTCACGTGTTCTACCTGACAATAATGCGCAATGCCTCTCTCACAGGAGGCCATCGCCCCGGCCGTCGGCCAGCAATCGGGCGATGGTGTCATGGTTCAGCCAGAGGGCCGCGGCAGGAGGGTTCCACGATGCCTGGACCATCAGCCGGCCGGTGGAGAGAAAGACGATGCGCGACAGTTCGGCGCAGACCAACTGCTTCTGGTCCAGGTGCATCCCCATCAACTCGGCGGATCTGGCCAGCATCAGCTCTGCCTGCTCCTGGGTATTGTGTTGCGGCCAGGCGGCAAAGTCAAGGATATCGGCCAGGATGGGCGACGACAGGTAGTCATCGGTCCGTTCCAGCAGATTACCCAGGGTCTCGCCCTCCTTCAACATCCCCTGGCAACGCTCGTACAGCGGCGCGGAAAGGGATTCACCCACTTCCCTCCGGATCGCGGTGAGCAAGGGATAAAGCGATATCTCCACCCCCAGAAACAGTGCGCTGGAATTGGTCTGGATCTCGGGGCAATTGAAGACCGTCGCGCTGATCCCGTTTTTGAAGGCCTCTCCGGCTATGTCTTCAAGCCGGATCTTGGCCCACCCCTGCACGTAAGGGACGTAAGACTGCCAGCGGTACTCGCCCCCCACCAGCACGGCGGTGCCATGATACCCGTAAGCGGTGTAGGCTACCCGGCCGCCGGCAAAGGAGATGCGTTCGCGCAACCCGGCCGACTCCTCCAGCAGGTAGCGGAAGGTATCGGCGGTGACCTCGTTGAAACTGGCGTCGCACAGGCGACCCAGATCGCTTTCCCAGAACGCCTCGGACGACAGGTATTTGTCGCCGGTCCCCTTGAAGATCCGGTTGAGAAGCGGCATGAAGACCCGGGCCCGGGGGATGCCGCCGGCCATGGAATGGGCGAAGATGACATTGGCTCCGGCGGGGATGCGCCCTTCGAGCTCTTTCATCACCTGCGCCAGGGCCGTACGGAACCGCACGCTGCCGGCTGACGTGGCCTTTTTGATAAAATCGTCGCTGAAGCGGATGCCGGCCCACTCGTCCGGCTTGGCTTTCTTGAGCTGGTCGGCTATTGACGGTTCCTCGTCCACCGCCTCCATATCAAAACCGGCCTCCAGCGGAATATTGATGATGGCGCTGCCGAGGAGCCTTTCGGCAGCGGCCCAGTCCTCCCCGTTCAGAGGCCGCAACGTACCGACGCTGTCGCGGCGGCCCACGGTGGTGCCGATCACGGTCATGCCCAGCCGCCGGGCCTCACGCACCACGCCGTTGGCGTAGC
>JAATGX010000163.1 GCA_015688915.1 Desulfuromonadales bacterium | reverse complement strand
CGAAAAGGCCATGCAACTGGCCGGCTATTGCGGTATCAACCTGACGCGGGGGCGGTTCGTCACCGTCTCCACCTGTAGTGGCTCCCGGCAGCGCGGCGAGGAGTTGGCCCGCCGGTTCAGCGCCGTGGCCGAAAACATGGAAGGGGCCGCCGTGGTGCTTACCTGCCTGCGCTATGGCATCGACTGTCTGGAGATCAGGGGGATCAGTAATCTGGTGGATGAACGGGACATGAAGGCGTGGGATATTCCGACCGCCGTGGAGGCCGCGCAGCGGTTCGTGCTGAAGTACCTGGAGGAGATGGACCGGCCGCAGGCGCAGGTGCGTGCCGGCCGGGGAGATTGCTGAAAAACAGCAATCTTGAGCAATCTGAGTTTTCAACATCCTGCAAGAAAACCTTATCCGCAAAAAACCAACGTTACATCCGCTCCCCGAAGATGGCCGTCCCCACCCGCACCAGTGTGGCCCCCTCCTGGATGGCGGCCTCGAAATCGCCGGACATGCCCATGGAAAGCTCTTTCATCTCCACACCGGGAACATCCTCGCCCGCGATCAGCCCGGCCAGACGCTTCAGTTCCCTGAAATAGGGGCGTGCCGCCTCGGGATCGTCGAAAAAGGGCGGCATGGTCATCAAGCCCCGCACCCTCAGGTTGGGAAGACGGGCAATGTCCCTTACCAAACGCAGCGCCCCCTCCCCGGTTGTTCCCGATTTGGTTGCCTCGCCCGCGATGTTCACCTGAACCAGCACGTCGCAGACCTTTTCCAGTTTGCCCCACTGGCGGTCGATCTCCCCGGCCAGGGAGAGGCGGTCCACGGAATGGATCAACGCCACCTTTCCGGCGATCTGCCTGACCTTGTTGGATTGCAGGTGACCGATGAAATGCCATTCCACCGGTTCGGCCACCCGGACCACCTTCTCGTTCAACTCCTGGACATAGTTCTCGCCGAATATGCGCTGCCCGGCCCGGAACGCTGCGCTCACGTCCGTGGCGGGCCGGGTCTTGGACACTGCCACCAGGCGCACGTCGGCAGGGTTCCGCCCGACCCGGTCGGCCGCGGCATTGATGCGGGTATGGATCTCTTGGAGACGTTCGGCAATGGTCATGATTAGGGCCCGGGGGCAAGGGACCGGGGACCGGGGAAAGGCCTTTACCAGTCCCCAATCCCCGGTCCCCAGTCCCTGCTTTACATCCTGAACTGCGCCACGATATACTTCAGTTCCTCGGCCATCTTGGCCAGTTGACTGGCGGCGGAGGCCGTTTCGTGCGAGGTATGGGAGGTCTCCCTGACGGTGTCCGTGATCTCGTGCATGCTGCGGCTGATCTCGTTGGTCGTGGCGGTCTGCTGCTCGGCCGCGGTGGCTATCTGGTTGATCTGGCCGGTGACGTCGCCCACCTGTTCGAGGATGTCCTGGAGCGCCTGCCCGGAACGGGCCGCATCCTCGGTACCGCGCTCGACCTCCTTGACCCCGTCCTCCATGGAGCTGACGGCGGTCTTCGTCTCCTGCTGGATGGTCTTGATCATCTCGCCGATCTCCCGCGTGGCCCTGGTGGTGCGTTCCGCCAGGGCGCGCACCTCGTCGGCCACCACGGCGAATCCACGTCCCTGTTCGCCGGCACGGGCCGCCTCGATGGCGGCATTGAGCGCCAGCAGATTGGTCTGGTCGGCGATATCCCCGATGGTGCCGATGATGGCGCCGATCTGTTCCGAGCGGGCGCCGAGCGACTCCACCGTCCGGGCGCTCTCCTGCACCTTGACGGCAATCCGCTGGATGCTCTGCACGGCGCGATCCACGATCTCGGCGCCGTTTCTGGCGGTCTGGCCGGCCCGGTTGGCGTTTTCCACCGCCATGACACAGCTCTGGGCTATCTCCGACGAGGTGGCAGCCATCTCTTCGCCGGCGGTGGCGACGGAGACCGCTTGCCCGCTGACCCGTTCGGTCCCGGTGGCGATATTGGCGGCCGTGCTGTTCAACTGGCTGGCGGCCGAAGAAACCTCCTGCGAGTTATGGGTGATCTTGACGACGATTTCCTTCAGATTATCGAGAAAACGGTTGAACGAACGAGCCAACACCCCGGTCTCATCCTCGCGCTCGACCTGAAGACGCCGGGTCAGGTCGCCGCCCCCCTGCGCCATCTCCTCCAGGTTGCCGGCCACGTAGCCCAGAGTCCTGGTGATGCCCCGGCTGACAGACCAGGCCAGGAGCAGATTGAAGAGGGCGACGAACAGGTTCAACGCCAAAAATATCCACTTTATGGAGGCGACATCCCGTTTCACGTCATCCACGTAGATGCCGCTCCCCAATACCCATCCCCAGGGCTGGTAGAGCTTGACGTAGGAGATCTTGGGCACCGGATCCTTCTCTCCCGGCTTGGGCCACATGTAATCGACGAATCCGGCCCCCTTCTCTTTGGCAACCCTGGCGAATTCCACGAACAGCAGTTTGCCGCGCGGGTCCTTGCTCTCCGACAGGTCCTTGCCGTTCAACTCGGGCTTGATGGGGTGCATGATCATGGTGGGATGCAGGTCGTTGATCCAGAGGTATTCCTTACCCTCGTAGCGGAGCCTGCCGATGTCCCTGGCCGCCTCTGCCTTGGCCTGGTCAAGGGTTATGGCACCCGACGTGGCCTCGGCATCGCGCTGCTCGATTATCCCCATGGCGACCTCGACGATGTGCCGGGTGGCATCCTGCTTCTCCCGCATGATCTTGCCTTCGAGTACGGGCATGAGGTAAAAGAACAGCCCTCCCAGCAAAGCGGCCACACCCAGAATCGTTATGGACATGATCTTGTACTGGATGCACCAGTGCCTGAAACGCTTGAACGGCATGCTCCCCCCTTTCCAGCTCCTGCTGTTTACTGCATGGTCTGCAACAATTCGTAAAGTTCCGCCATCGGCAAGCCAACCACATTGGAATAGGACCCGCGGATGGAACGGACAAAGTGGACCGCCCCTCCCTGTATGGCGTAGGCGCCGGCCTTGTCCATGGGGCATCCGCTGGCGATGTACTCCCGGATCTCCCGCTCGGCAAGCGGCCTGAAGATCACCTCGGTCCGCACGTTGCGGCTGAGACAGACCCCGGTCGCGCCGTCAAGCACGGTGAAACCGGTGATTACCTCGTGAGTCCGGCCGGACAGGGCCGACAGCATCTCGTACGCCTCCTGTTCGTCAGCGGGCTTGCCCATGATCCTGTTGTCCAGGATCACCACCGTGTCGGCGCCGATGAAGAAACGTTCCCCGGTCTTGGCCGCCACGGCCCGGGCCTTCTCGCTGGAAAGCCGCATGACGTGCCCGGCCGGCTCCTCGCCGGGCAGCACATCTTCGCAAATGTCGGCCGGCATCACGCTGAACTCGATGCCTGCCAGCGCCAGCAACTCCGAGCGCCGCGGCGATGCGGATGCCAGGACTATCGTTCCGGACCCCATAGCGCCGCTATCCTTCCGGCGGGGCGGAGGGATCGCCTGACGCCTTTCGCCTGGCATAGTCTTCGCGCGCCTTCTGTTCGGCCTCCATCTCTTCCCAATGCTTCTTCCAGTCCTTTTTGCGCACCATCCGCAGCACGAAAAAGCCGCACAGGATGATGACGCCCCAGAAGAGGTTCATCGGCTTTGCCTCGGCAATTCCGTAGATGAGCGAGAGACACCCCATCAGGAAGATCAAACTTTCCATCGAGAAGATACGGCCTATGAGCGAAATTTCCTGACGTTGTTTATCCTTATCCATGAATGGTCCTTTGCGGCACTGAAATGGGTGTGCGTCATCGACGTTTCAGCCCCAGGGAAACATCTTGCCGGGGTTCAGAATGTTGTTCGGATCAAGGGCGTGCTTGACGGCCTTCATGGCCGCGATCTGGTCCGGGGTCAGCTCCAGTTCGATATAGGGCGCCTTTGAAAGTCCCACGCCATGTTCGCCCGACATGGTGCCTCCCAGGTCAAGGGCCGCCTGGAACACCTCTCGGATCGCCCCGTGGGCCTTTTCCTCCTGCCCTTCCACGTCCTTGTCGATCATGATGTTGACATGGATATTGCCGTCGCCGGCATGGCCGAAGTTGACGATCGGTATTGCGT
>JAATGX010000160.1 GCA_015688915.1 Desulfuromonadales bacterium | reverse complement strand
TCCAGCGTGGCAAGCAGCCCTCCCGCGACGACCCGCGCCCCCTCCGTCGCACAGGCGTTGACCGCCACATCGGAGTCGAGCCGCCGGAAGACTCGTTCGGCAACGAACAGGCCCGCCAGCACCAGGTCCTCTTTGGCGATAAGACGGGCGGATGCGGGGCGTTTTCCGGGCACCACCGCCTGGGTGGTGATGTCGCCGGTATGGATATCTTCGAGCAGGGCCTGTTCGATAAGACGGTCAAGAGAGAGCATTTGTGGTCCACCTGGCTAGAAAAAGGTGCTCGTATATACCACAGATCAAGGGGGCGTATCAACCGCAAAACCTTACGTCATGCCCCTTGTCGACGTAAACAATAATCGGTTGACGATACAGGCCGCTGCCTGTATAGTGATGTGCTTGAAAATGGTATACATATCCCGCAGAGGAGTGGAAAAATGCTGAAGAGGATTGTCCTGCTTACGCTGGTGCCCATGCTGTTTTTTGCGGCCGCATCCTTCGCCGTTGAAACCAAAGACATCCGTTTTACCTTCAAGAACGCCGATCCGGTCGTGTTCAGCCACGAACTTCACCTGAACAAATACGACAATAAATGTAAGGTCTGTCACGACGCCATCTTCAATCTGCGCACCCGCCGGCATTTCACCATGGCGGAGATGGAGAAGACCAAATCCTGCGGCGCCTGCCACAGCGGCATAAAGGCCTTCAGCGTGGCCAGCGAGAAAGACTGCGTCAAGTGCCACAAGGGCAAGCCGCGTGACATCACCTACCGCATCAAGGGTCTGGGCGAGGCGACCTTCAGCCACGCCATCCACATCGCCAAGACCGGCGGGGCCTGCAAGAGCTGTCACAACGGCAAGGTCATCACCGGCAAACAAAAAGCGGTAACCATGGCCGAGATGGAAAAGGGCAAGACCTGCGGCGCCTGCCATACCGGCAAAAAGGCCTTCTCGGTAACAGGCAGTTGCAATCGCTGCCACAAGGGGATGAATCCCAGGGAGATCACCTTCAACCTCAAGGGGGTCACACCGGCCACCTTCAGCCACCAGGTCCATACCCAGGCCTATTCGTGCAAGGAATGCCACACCAGGGTTTTCCCGTTCAAAGCGGTAGTCGGCAAGGCGACCATGGCCGACATGGAAAAGGGCGCCTCCTGCGGCACCTGCCACAGCAAGGGGAAGGATGCCTTCCCCACAACCGGTGATTGCGACAAATGCCACAAGGGGATGAAGCCGGGGGTCATCACGTTCAAGACCGACGCCGGTGTTGCCACCTTCAGCCATGAGTTCCATTTGCAGGCATATAAATGCGCCGACTGCCACACCAAGGTATTCCCCTACAAGGCCGTGACCGGCACGGCCACCATGGCCGACATGGAGAAGGGCACCTCCTGTGGCACCTGCCATAACCAGGGCAAGGACGCCTTCTCGGTCAAGGACGACAAGTTCTGCGACAAGTGCCACAAGATGTAGCTGTAGCCCCCATGCCGTGTACAGAAAAAGGCGTCCCGCTGTTCGGGGACGCCTTTCCTGTGTGCGGTGAACAGGTTTCTTCCCACCTCCCTTTAATATCATTAAAAAACTTCATTCTTGACTTTTCTTCGTGGCCGGACATATACACAGAAAAAACATCCATGGAAGCCGCAGGGCCTGACGGTGCGGGGAAAACAGAGGGGGGACGGCCATGATGACACGAACGATCCTGATTGCACTCCTTGCGCTGTTGTCCGCAATCCCCGCTCGTGGGGCGCGGGAAACGGCCGGCCCTCCGGACGCCGCGCAGACCGCCACTCCGCAAGCCGCCAACGTGATACTTGACGGCAAGGTGTTGTTCTCCGTCCGGCAGAAGGTCTTGTCGTTTCCCCCCGAGGAGCGGGCCAAGATCATCAGCGAGCGGCTCGCCAGGCTTGCCGACGCTTCGGCGTCATACATCGACGCCCCCATCACCGTTGACGACGCGGAAACTTCCAGCGACATCGCCGCGGGCGACCGAATCCTCATGACCGTCACCGATATGGACGCGGCCGCAGAAGGGCGTCCCCGGCCGGAAGTGGCGCGGACGTACGCCCGGATGATCAGCCAGGCGGTGGCGGAACACCGCCGGGAGTACAGCGCCCGGAGCGTCCTCACGGGCGGCCTTTTCGCCTTCGCGGCAACGGTCGTGCTCATTACCGGTCTCGTCCTGATCAGCCGCCTGTTTACCCGGCTCTACGCCAGGATCGAATCGTGGCGCGGCACGAGGATCCCTTCCCTCCGCATCCAGTCCCTCGAACTCGTCCATTCCGAGCGGATCGCGGCGGCCCTTGTCGCCCTGGCGAAAGGGCTGCGCCTCATCCTCGTCCTCGTTCTCTTCTACTTCTACATCCCGCTGGTTCTCGGCTTCTTCCCCTGGACCAGGGAATACGCCGCCACGGCCTTCGACTACATCCTTACGCCGTTCAAGACCATCGGCCAGGGGATCATGGCATACCTGCCGAGCATCCTCTATGTCGCGGCTATCATCGTAATCACCCGCTTTGCCCTCAAGTTCGTCCGGTTCCTCTTCAACGAGCTGGAAAAAGGGACCCTGACCCTGACCGGGTTTTACCGCGACTGGGCCCAGCCGACCTTCAAGATCGTCCGTTTCCTGATCATCGCCTTTGCGGTGATGCTCGCCTACCCCCATCTTCCCGGCCCCAACTCTCCTGCCTTCAAGGGGGTTCCCCTTTTTCTCGGGATCCTCGTCTCCCTGGGCTCCACGTCGGCCATGGCCAATGTCATTGCCGGGGTGTTCCTGATCTACATGCGGGGCTTCCAGGTTGGCGACCGGGTGAAGATCGGAGACACCTACGGGGACGTGGTGGAGAAAACGCTGCTCATGACCCGCGTCACCACCATCAAGAATGCGGACATCACCATCCCCAATTCGCTCATCCTCGGCAACCACATCATCAATTACAGCTCATCGGCCCGAACGCACGGGCTGATCCTCAACACCAGCGTCAGCTTCGGTTACGACGTGCCGTGGCGCAAGGTGCACCAGCTCCTGACCGCCGCGGCCGCTGCCACGGAGCATATCCTCCCCTCCCCTGCTCCGTTTGTCTTCCAGACCAGCCTCGATGATTTCTACGTCACCTACCAGGTGAACGCCTACACCCAGGTCCCCGCGAAAATGGAGGCCATCTATTCCGAGTTGCATCAGAACATCCAGAACGTCTTCAACGAGGCGGGCGTGGAGATCATGTCGCCCCACTACACGAAGCTCCGCGACGGCAGCCGGGTGGCCATTCCCGAGGAATACCTGCCCGAGGACTACGAACCGTCGGGGTTGAGGATTTATCAGGCCGGTATGACCGGCGAGGGGAAAGCGGGGCCGTCCGGCAAGCGGGCGGGATGATCACTCCAACTCCGCCGGATGTAACTTCAACCGGCGTAAAGTTTCTTTACGTGGTACAAAGCCGCATGAACAGCGGGTTTACGGTATAATGTAAAGTTTCTTTACGTTCGTGCAAAGCCGCGTGAACAGGGCGTTTACAGCAAAACCGTAAAATTTCTTTACGGTTCCTCCTGCATCCCAATCAGGTGGGCAATACTTGCGTTTCCTTCAAGCACCCTCCCTACCGTTGAGTTCAATTTTCCCACCGATTTCCGTAACACCCTTATCCAAAACTGGTTTTCGACATGAAGCGTCAGAAATCGCCAGGGTACATCCGCTTTTGAATGGCCTCACCCTCGCGATGTCGGCACTCAAACAGATACGATGAAACAGCCTTCCCGTGAACACGGATACCCTGGCCAAACGTGCCGGCAAGAACCTGTTAACACGTCAACACACTGTTATTGCTAAATAAATTTATCATGCCCCTGAAGTTGGCACGTAATGTGTAAACGATGATGAATTTCACTGTGGTGCCCGGAGGAGTCATGATGACAAGGGAACGGCTCGCACAGATCCAACGGCGCTTCGCCGAAACATGCGCGGTCATGGTGGGGCTGCTGGCGGGTCTCGTGCTGCTGAGTTGGCGGTTCGACTTCTGGCGGCTCGCCGCGCTGAGCAGTGACTATGTTCCCATGGCGCCCGGCACGGCCTGGCTGTTGCTGCTGCTGGCCGGCGCTGTTTTCCTGTCCCTGCGTCGGCCGGACGCGCCCGCTGTCAGGTGGTTCGGAAGGGGTGCCGCGGCCGGTACGCTGCTGATGGGGCTGCTGGTGTGGCTCCGATTCCTGATGGGCTTTGACCTGCCCCTGGAACGCTGGCTGGCTCCCGGCTCTTCACAGGTGGGCGGCATCCCCGTGGGAAGGATGTCGCCGCTGACAGCCACCGTATTTCTCTCAACCGCCCTGGCGTTTCTCTTCCGGCCACACTACTCGCCGGAACAGCGCCGGCGGTGGGCGGCCCTGCCATTCACCCTGGCCACCCTCGTGATCAGCCTGGCCGTGCTGTTCAGCTATGGGGTGGGGGCCCCGCTCCTGTACGGCAGCCAGGTCATCCCCATGGCCCTGCCCTCGGCCATCTGCTTCTGCCTGCTCGGGCTGTGCCTCCTGCCGGGCTTGGGACACGACACCTGGCCTCTTTCCCTTTTTCCGACGGGAACCGCCATGCTTTCGCCGTCGTCATTCCGTGGCATCGCCGTGGGCCCCCTCCTGGCGGCCTTTCTGCTCCTCTCCCTCGCCATAGGGGGGGTCGGCGGCCTGTATCTGAAGAAGCAGATAGCGCTCTCCCGGCAGGCGGTCCAGAAGGAGCTTTCAGCCATCTCGGAACTGAAGAGCGGCCAGATCGCCGAATGGTACGCCGCACGCCAGAGCGAAGCCCGGATACTGTTCCACAATACGCTGATCCAGCCCCAACTCCGCAGGTATCTGGCAGAATCGGACAACGCCCCGGCGGCCCGCGACATACGGGAATGGCTGGATTACCGGCAAAAGAGGGGATTTCGGCGCATGATCCTGTTCGATGCCACGGGGAGTCCGCGGCTCTGGGCGCCATCGGCTGCCCCGCCACCCCACCACGACTACCGGAACGAGCTGCACGCAACCCTGAAGACCAATACCATCCTGACAACGGACCTGCATCGAGACCCGGCCGCCTCCGCCGGCCAACCGCAGGAAATAAACCTCGACATCTGGATCCCCATCGGCGGAACGCCCGGCTCTGCCGGGTCAGCCAATGGTGCGCTCCTCATCCAGATAGATCCGTACCGCTTTCTCTATCCCCTTGTCCAGACCTGGCCCACCCCCAGCCGTAGCGCGGAAACACTCCTGGTGCGGCGGGAGGGGAACGAGGTGGTGTTTCTGAATGACGTTCGCCATCGCCCGAACT
>JAATGX010000170.1 GCA_015688915.1 Desulfuromonadales bacterium | reverse complement strand
GGCATTGAGGGTGCTTTGCCGTGGGCTGCCTCGCCGACATCCGCCCTTGCCCCCCTTTTGCAAAGGGGGGTAAAACCCCCCCCCCGATCCTGTCGATGACTACCTCCTCCAGGGAGGTCGTCCCGCCGCCGGTCAATTCTGCCGGGGTGCCGCAGGCGATCAGGCGGCCGTCGTGGAGCAACCCCACCCGGTCGCACCGCCCGGCCTCGTCCAGGTAGGCGGTGGCCACCACAACCGTGACCCCCTCGCTGTGCAGGTCCCGCAGGATGCGCCAGAAATCGCGGCGGGAGAGCGGGTCCACGCCGTTGGTCGGCTCGTCCAGGAGCAGCAGTCGCGGCTTGTGGATCAGGGCGCAACAGAGTCCCAGTTTCTGTTTCATCCCGCCCGAGAGCTTCCCCGCCTGGCGGCTCGTGAAGGGGGCCAGGCCGCTGAAGTCCAGCAAACGTCCGTTGCGCTCCCGGAACTCGGCCTCCTCCACGCCGAAGATATCCGCATAGAAGCGGATATTCTCCCCCACGGTCAGGTCCGGGTAAAGCCCGAAGCGCTGGCTCATGTAGCCGATATGGGGCCGCACCCCCTCGGCCCCGGCGGGAAAGGGGAGCCCCAGCACGGACAACGCTCCGGCACTCGGGTCCAGCACCCCGGCCAGCATGCGCAACGTGGTGGTCTTGCCGGCCCCGTCCGACCCCACCAGGCCGAACAGCTCTCCATCGGGAATCGAGACGGAAAGAGAGTCCACGGCAATCAGGCCGCCGAACCGGCGGGAGAGGTTATCGGCCTGAACTGCGTTCATCTGTCTCGACAACTGCGTCCACCGGCATGCCCGGCTTCAACTCCATCCTGGGGTTGGCCAGGAAGATCTTGATGCGGTAGACCAGCTTGACCCGCTCCTTCTCCGTCTGCACGTTCTTGGGGGTGAACTCGGCCTCTGATGAGATGAAGCCGACCCGCCCTTCGAAAACCCTGCCCGGCCAGGTGTCGGCCGTGACACGGGCCCGTTGCCCCACCTTGACCCGGCCCAGTTCCGTCTCGGGGATGTAGGCCCGCACCCAGACATCGTTCATCCGGCCCACCGTGACCACCGGGCTGCCCGCCGCCAGCATCTCCCCCGGTTCGGCGTGCTTGGACAACACCAAGCCGTTCAGGGGCGCCGCCAGGACGCTTTGGGAAAGCCGCGTCTCGGTCAGGGCCAAGCTCGCCGCGGCCGACTCCACCTTGGCCCGGGCCTGGCGCACGGCATCCGGCCGGGGACCGATCTCCAGCAGCCTGAGGTGTTGCTCCGCCTCGCGTACGGCCGCGGCCGAGGCGTCCCGGCCGGCACGAGCCGCGTCCAGATCCTTGAGGGGGATCACCTCGCGGCGAAAGAGCGCCTCCATGCGGATGCAATCCTTAGCCAGCCGTTCGGCGTCGGCCTTCATGCGAACCAGGGCCGCCTCCGCCTGGGCGATCTCCTCACGGCGGCTGCCCGCCTCCAGGTCCGCCAGAGCCGCCTGGGCGGCACGCTCCTCGCCGGCGCGGGTGTTTCGCTCCTCCTTCAATTCGTCGTCTTCCAGGCGGCCTACGACCTGCCCGGTCCGCACCATCTCTCCCTCGTCCACCAGGCGTTGCCCCATGCGGCCCGGCACCTTGAATGAGAGTTCCACCGAAGTGACCTCGATAGTGCCTGACATCTTGAGCTCGCCCGTAGTTTTCGGCATGCGAAGCAGTACGGCGACCGTCCCGGCAATCACGACCAGGGCAACCACGGATAGCAGCAACACCTTCCTTGTCATCAGGAACCCCTCATTCCATACAAACGGTATAATTTTCTCATTCAGTTAATGCCTTCACTTTTCCTCACTGTCAAGCGGCCTCTCGGGGAAATCGCACAAAAGCAGCATTGGGCTGATCTTTGGCGCGATTTATGGAAGTAACTGCCGTTTTAAGGGATGATTTATCGTGATGGCGCAACGGAAATGGGTATGATTGAGGAGTGGCAAGCGGGGTCGGTTGCGTGGGTGCGTCTTAAAACTTGTCCGTAAATAACTTTATTTACGGACAAGTTTTTAGTCCAGCAATCCCTCGATGGCATCGAAATCGATCACCTGTTCGGCCAGCCGGGTGACAAGGGCGATCTTTTCCGTATCCTCGGCGGATATCTTGGAGATATGCCCGTTCAGCGCGCTGTACACCTCGGCCGTGGTCTGCTCGATGCGGATATACGGGATGCCGCTGTCGTCGATGATCCGCTGGGTGATGGCTGAAACCGGGGCATGGCCGGGGATGACGACACCGGCTATCCTGTGATGGTAGGCCGGGATGTTGTAGAGCGAGGAGAGCGTAACCAGCAGTTCGTCGCGGGAGCTGGTGGTGATGATCAGTGTCGATTCCATCAGACCGTCGATCACCTTCTGTGAGGATGCCGCCCCCAATTGGATATGGTGAATGATGCGCTGTTTCTGCCGCGGGTCCCCCTGGAGCGGATGGGCGAGCAGTTTGGAAGCGCTCTGCAGGGTCGGATCGGCCAGTACCGGAGAATAGTCGAAGGCGCCGCTCACCTGGATACCGCTGCCGTCAAAGTATTTGGAGAGGTAGGCCAGGGACGACTCCCGCTTATCCGCCAGCAGCTTGTTGACCAGCAGCATGCGGACGTTGACCCCTTCCTTCTCGTAGAGCGGCAGGTTGAGCCGCACCGAATCGATGACACTGCCGATGCCGCCTCCCGCCACCATGACGACCGGCGCATTCACCAGCCGGGCCACATCGGCGTTGTTGAGGCCGATGACCGAGCCGACGCCGCCGTGTCCGGCGCCCTCCACCAGCAGCAGGTCGCAGCACGACTCCAACTCACGGCAGGCGTTGGTAATCCGTTCCTCGGCCCATTCGCGGCACAGTTCACCGTCCAGAAACCGCTTGGTCGATCCCCGCCCCAGGACCAGCGGCGACATGAGGGCAATCTGCCCTCCCAGGCCGTAGACCTGCGCCATGAGAACCGCATCCTTGTCGGCCATCACCCCGCCGAATTCCTGGCATTTGGGGCCCAGCGGCTTGATATAGCCGACCCGGCCGTACCGCTTACGCGCCAGGTGCATCAGTGAGAGGCTTACGGTAGTCTTGCCGCAATGCTGACCGGTTGCGGCGATGAAAAGCTTTTTGCACATCGAGGGTCACCTTGGTTGAGGTAGTGTTTATCTTTGTACTATAACAACCTATGGCGGCCATGCCAAACATGTATACCGCATGCATCCGACGGCACATCTACTCTGCTGATTTGTATACGGAACTTCCCCATGCGCACCCATTCATGGGTTCGAGGCCAGTTCGAATACTACGCCAGGAAATTGAGTTTTTCTCGACACCCGTAAAATTTAACTTGCACTGCACGCGATCTTTTGATATTTATTTTAATCTTCATTGCGCTTGTAGCTCAGCTGGATAGAGCAACGGACTACGAATCCGTAGGTCGGGAGTTCGAATCTCTCCAAGCGCGCCAATTAAATGTAAGGAGTTACGGCTTTTGCCGTAACTCCTTTTTTGTTCTCGGGTAACTTATGGGTAATTTCTCAGCCAACGGCGCAGTCGACGAGCTTCGTCTTTCTCATGCTGATCGCCCTGACTGGGCATACCCTGAGGCACTTGCCGCATCGGATGCAAGCCCTGTTGTCGATCCAGATGTAGGTCGCCTCCTCCGCGCTTTGCGCCGGGTGCGCCCGCACGATCACCCCGTCTGCGTCGGTATCGAAGCGGGCCACCTGATGGATGCACGTGCGCGGCGAAACGTCTATGCACCAGTTACAGTGAATACAGAGATCCTGATCAATCTCGAACTTGTAGTGACAGAAGTAGCAGCGGGTGGCGTGCACCCCGGTCTCGGCGTCGTCGTACCCCCGCGCCACTTCCGGGTCGGCGGGTATCCTCCGCTCCGGGTCAAGATGGCGCATCGGCAGCGGGTCCTGCAGGTCGTGTTGCCGGTATCGTCCCGTCTCTCCGTTTTCCTGCGCCTTTTCCACGGCAAGCTTGCGCTGCACCCTCACGCGCCCGGTGAGGACCGTGTCAATCAACGCAGCGACCTCCTTGCCATCCGCTATGGCGTGGATCACGTCGAGACTGCCGCTCATGAAATCCCCGGCCGCAAAGAGCCGCTCATGGCTCGTCCTGAACTTGCCGGCGAGGGCGACCCCTTCCGGCAGCACGGACCAGTCCTGGGTTTGCCCGATGGCCATGATGAGGTGGGTGCAGGGGATGTCGAACTCGCTGCCGTTCACCGGGACGATCTCCGGTTTCCCCACGCTACCCCCCTTGCCCAGGTAATTCCTGCGGAAACGCACCGAGTGCAGCCTCCCGCCCTGTACGGCGACCGAGATTGGGGAGAGAAGCGTCATTACTTTGATGCGCTCCTTCTCCATCTCCTCCAGTTCGACGAGATCGGCCGCCAGGTACTGTTCGGACCTGCGGTAGACGATGGTGACGACGCCGTTCTCCCCAAGGAGCCTGCGCGCGGTACGGGCGCTGGAACGGGCGGAATCGACCGCAGTAAACCCTCCTCCGATGATGACCACGTCCCCCTTGAACGCCTTGATGGCGCCGTGGTTGTATTTTTTCATGAAATCGAGGCCGGTGCTGAACAACCCGGGGGTAAGCCCCTCGATCTCCACAATGTTCGG
>JAATGX010000028.1 GCA_015688915.1 Desulfuromonadales bacterium | reverse complement strand
GACCTCTGCCCTGGCCTGCCCCATCACCTTGGGCACATAGGCCGGAAAACCGCGCCTGGCCACGAACTCGGCGGCAGGCAGGATCGAATAGCGCTGGATCAGGGTATTGCAGAGCAATCCGGTGGCGATCTTTTCCACATCGGCAGCGGACAGCTTCCCCTTCAACAGGTACTGCACCGCGTAATAGATCCCCTCGCCATCGGCAAAGGGGCGTCCGGTCAGATATTCCACCGCTTCGCGGGCCGTGCGCCCCACGTTGTCGGTCACGCCGGGGCGGAAGCCGACCTCCACCGCAAAGTCGAATCCGGACGCCAGGGGCCGGTCAATGCTCCAATCCTGAATGACCGGGTCACTGAAGGGACCGGCAGCGGCCTGTTCCAGCTCGGCCGGGGAAAGCGCGGCGTCCACGGTATAGACATCAAGGGTGGCCACCCCATCCACGGGCAGGTGCAGAAAATGCTCGATCTCCCGTTTGGTCCGCTCCCCGCGGGCGTCACGGACGCCGTCCCTGGGAATTATTTCTATCCTAGTGGGCATATCAGTCCAGTCCTTTTTCCATAATCACCGTTCTGATGGGAAACGGTATCTCTACGCCGCTTTCCCCGAAACGGCGCAGTATCAGTCTATTGATCTTGTCGGTGGTTGCAAACAACCCGCCGTACTCCTCGACCCAGAAGAAGAGCGACATATTCAGGGCCGAGTCACCGAAGGAAACAAAATACGCCTCCGGCACCGGATCGGGCAACACGTCACCCACCTCCTGCGCGGTTGCGACCAGTAGATCCTTGACCTGATCGACATCGCTGCCATAGGCCACGCCGATGTCGATTCGTCCCTTGGCCCGCTTGTCGGGAAACGCCTGGTTGATCAGCATGGTATTGCACAGGTCGGAATTGGGGATGATCAGCAACTGGTTGTCCAGGGTCTTGATCCTGGTACTGCGCAGGCCGATGTCGATAACGTCACCGGTCTGGCCGGCCGCCAGCTGGATGCGGTCGCCGATGCGAAAGGGGCGGTCCAGCATCAGGGTGAAGCCCGAGATCATGTGGGCCAGGGTTTCCTTGGCCGCCATGCCGATGGCCAGTGAACCGATCCCCAGGGCGGTCACCAGGGAGAAGATATCATAGCGGAAATGCTTGAGTACGATGATCAGGGCCGTCCCCATCAGGAACAGCATGGCGATCTTCTCGGCCATGGGGATCATGGTGCGCGATAACAGCGCGTCGTCGTCATCCTGCCGTCGGGTAATGTACCATTGCAGCAGTTCGTCAAAAGCGTGGTACAGCAGGTTGAACACGATTACCACCAGGATTATGAAGAGCAGCCCGGAAAACACCATCACCAGCTTTTCGTGCAATGGCAGCGAGCGGATCGCCAGATAGGCGCCCGACATGATCAGGAGGCGCGAAACATGGGGAATTATCCGTTGCAGCAGACGGTCGTCCAGGTCCGTCGCCGTGGATGAGGCCAGACGCTTGCCCCACTTGGTGAGAAAGAGACTGGCCACCTGGGCCAACACCCAGAAAAGGGCAAGGATCAGCAGGGCGCCCAGGATCTCCTTGGCCCAGAGCAACAGCATTCCATCGCCCTCCTGGGGTTGCAGCAATTGTTGCAGAATGGCTAACAGGCTACTCACCGAAAACCCGCTTGAAGACGGTATCCACATGCTTGAGATGATAGTTGAGATCGAAGGACTCGCGGATCTTGGCTTCCCCCAGGGCTCCCGCCACCTCCGGGTCGGCCAGAAGCTCTTGCTGGAAATCCTTCCCTTCCTCCCATACCTGCATGGCGTTCTTCTGCACCAGTCGATAGGCGTCCTCCCGGGAAACCCCGGCCTGGGTCAGGTCCAGCAGGATCTTCTGGGAAAAGACCAACCCCTTCATCTGGTTCAGGTTCTTCAGCATATTCTCGGGATAGACCACCAGGTTCCTGATGAGGCCGTTCAGGCGGCGCAGGGAGAAGTCAAGGGCCACGGTGGCGTCCGGCGCGATGTAGCGTTCCACCGAGGAATGGGAGATATCGCGCTCGTGCCACAGAGCCACGTTCTCCAGGGCCGGGAGGCACATGGACCGGACATAGCGGGCCTGGCCGGTCAGGTTCTCGGACAGGATCGGGTTACGCTTGTGCGGCATGGCCGAGGAACCTTTCTGCCCCTTGGTGAACTGTTCCTCCGCCTCCAGCACCTCGGTGCGCTGCAGGTGGCGGATCTCGATGGCGATACGCTCCATGGACGAGGCGATGATGGAGAGGACGCAGAAGTATTCGGCATGGCGGTCCCGGGGGATGACCTGGGTCGAAACCGGTTCCGGCTTGAGCCCCATCTTTTGGCAGACATACTCCTCGACAAAGGGGTCGATATTGGCGAAGGTGCCCACCGCGCCGGAAATGGCGCCGGTGGCGATGTTTTCACGCGCGGCCTTCAGGCGGGTGCGGTTGCGCTGCATCTCGGCATGGAACGAGGCCAGCTTGAGGCCGAAGGTGACCGGCTCGGCGTGGATGCCGTGGGAGCGCCCCAT